>NZ_JBSRQL010000010.1:0-154184 GCF_054083135.1 Stenotrophomonas maltophilia group sp. LNF247 | reverse complement strand
GAACGTGGCTCAGGCGTTGCGCTGCAGCAACTGCAATCAACTGAATATCCTGTGGTTGCCGGCCAGCGGCCGGCACTACCCTTCCGAAGATCAGAACCCGTAGCGCAGGAAGCCGCCGTCCACCGCGATGCACTCGCCGGTAACGTAGCTGGCTGCCGGCAGGCACAGGAAGCCCACGGCCGCAGCCACTTCCTCCGGCTCGCCGATACGACGCATCGGCGTGCGATCGATCACTTCCTCGTAGTAGTCCGGGTCCGACAACGGGCCGGACGTGCGCCGGGTACGGATGTACCACGGTGCCACTGCGTTGACGCGGATGCCATCTTCGGCCCACTCGACGGCCAGGTTGCGGGTCATCTGGTGCATCGCCGCCTTGGTCATGCCGTAGACCACGCCACTGCGCACATGGGTCAGGCCGGACACGCTGCCGACGTTGACGATGGACGACGACGCGTGGCGTGCCAGCAGCGGATGTGCGTAGCGCGACAGCTCGAACGCCGAGAACAGGTTGGTCTCGAAGATCTTGCGCCACTCGTCTTCGGAGTACTCGGTGGCCGCCTTGGTGACGTTGCCGCCGGCGTTGTTTACCAGGATATGCAGGCCATCGCTGTGGTCCTCCACCCAGTCCAGGATCTGGCGGCGGTCTTCGTCGTCGGAAACATCGGCGGCCAGCGCATGCACCTGCATCTGCGGATACACATCCAGCAACTCGTCGCGCGCGGTCTCCAGCATGTCGATATCGCGGCCGACGATCATCAGGTCGGCACCGAACCCGGCCAGTTCATGCGCGATGGCCAGGCCGATGCCGGCACTGGCGCCGGTGATCAGGGCAGTCTGGCCGTCCAGCCGCCACCGTTGCTGGGTCATGAGTCCTCCGGGGCCGCGCCCGCTGTGTTTCGATGCAACAAGGATACGCGCTCACGGCCGCCCCCTGCCGAGGATGCGACACTGCCCGCACGCCCATCACGGAGTGCCGCCATGCGCATCCTGGTCCTGTCCACGTCCCTGCTGGCCACCGTGCTGCTGTCCGCCTGCCAGCGCCCGCCAACGCCGAACCCGGAGAAGCCACCGGTGCCCAAGGCGATGGCGCGCGCGATGCAGGGGCCGCTGGACCGCGCCAAGGGCGCGCAGAAATCCGTCGATGACGCCGCTGCGGGCGAGCGCAAGGCCGAGGCCGACGCGACGCAGTGACCTGTGGGGTCAGAACCCTTAGCGGGCAAAGGGATCCGACCCCACCGACGAGAACGCCCGGCCGAAGCCGGGCGTTTACAGTAGATCCACGCCATGCGTGGATGTGCTCCGGTCAGAACCCGCAGAAGCAGTACGCCAGCGCCTTCACCGGTGCGCCATTGCCCTTTTCGCGGGCCGCGTTCTCGACAAAGCGCAGCTGCGTATCCACTTCCGGCATCGTGCGCGCCAGCAGCATCCGCGCCATGCCCGAATCGGACAGCATCCAGGCACCAGCTCGGCTGCCGGCGAAACCGCTGACGAACTGCGCGAACGGCGTGGCCGCCTTCTCGATGTAGCGCACGCGATAAGCGTCGGCCTTGCCCAGCTTGGCGCGGCTGGCGGCGTCGGCCACGGCATCCTTCAGCCCACCGAAGGCATCGACCAGGCCACGTTCCTTGGCCTGCGCACCGCTCCACACGCGGCCACGGGCCACTTCGTCGACGGCCTCGACAGGCTTCTTGCGGGCGTCGGCGACGCGACCGGTGAAGTCGGCGTAGCCCTTGTTGATCACCGACTGGATGACCTGGCCCACGGCCGGATCCATCGGCCGGGTGACATCGAACGCACCGGCGAAGCGGGTGGTGCCGACGCCATCGGTGTGCACGCCGATCTTGTCCAGCGCGCGGCTGAAGTTCGGCACCATGCCGAAGATGCCGATCGAACCGGTGATCGTCGACGGATCGGCGTAGATGCGATCGGCGTTCATGCTGATCCAGTAGCCACCGGAGGCGGCCAGGTCGCCCATCGATACGACCACCGGCTTGCCGGCGGCCTGCAGGGCGACCACTTCACGGCGGATCTGCTCGGAAGCGAACACTTCTCCGCCCGGCGAATCCACGCGCAGCACGACCGCCTTGACATCGTCGTCGTCGCGCGCGGCACGCAGCAGCGCCGACGTCGATTCGCCACCGATGCGGCCGGCCGGCAGGTCACCGCCGCTGATCTCGCCGGACGCCACCACCACTGCCACCTGCGGACGGTTGTCGACCGGGTTGCGGCGCGCATCAAGCTGGCCCAGGTAGGTGCCGAAGTCGACGTTGCGGAAGCCACCGTCGGCATCTTCGTCGGCCACGCCGCGCTCGATCATCAGGTCCTCGAACTCTTCGCGGGTCTTCAGCGCGGTCACCAGCTTCTGCTGCAGGGCGAACTTGGCCAGATCACCACCAGCAGCAGCGATGCCTTCCGGCAGCGTGTCGATGCCGGCGGCCAGCTGTGCCGGATCCAGGCGGCGGGCCTTGGCGATGTCGCCCAGGTAACGCTGCCAGACGTCGTTCATCCAGAACAGGTCGGCTTCCTTGGAGGCCGGTGACGCCGCGTCGAGCACGTACGGCTCGGCCGCGGACTTGTACTCGCCCACCTTGAACAGGTGCACGTCCACGCCCAGCTTGTCCTGCAGGCCGGTGCGGAAATACTGGCGGTAGCGGCCGAGGCCCTCAAGCACCACCGAACCCATCGGGTCCAGGTAGACCTCGTCGGCCTGTGCGGCCAGCAGGTACTGCGACTGGCCCATGCTCTCGCTGTAGGCCACCAGCTGCTTGCCGGAGGCACGCAGGTCCTGCAGTGCCGCAGCCACTTCACGCAGCGAGGCGAAGCCCGAGGGCTGCAGCTTGTCCAGCTCCAGCACCACGCGCTCGATCTTCTTGTCTTCCTTGGCCGACTCGATCACCCGCAGCAGGTCGCGCAGCTGGATCTCTTCGGCACCGTTGTCGCCCACCGCCTTGGCCAGTGCGCGGCTGACCGGATCGGCGCTGAACTGCTCGACCAGCCGGCCTTCCGGCGCGATCACCAGGGTGGTGCGGTCCTGCAGCGACTTGCTGGCACCGGCGCCCATGCCGGCGGCGATGACGAACATCACCAGCAGCAGGAACAGCAGGCCGAAGAACACCAGGTTGAGGATCAACCGGCGGGTGAAGTTCATGACGTCCCACAGCCCGATGAAGAAACTGGCGACGGGATTGCGACGCGCCGGGGGCAGCGGGGGCACGGGGTGATTCATGGAACGCTCCGGATGGCTTCTTGCCGTGGTACCAGCATAGCCGTTGCCGCGTGATGCGGCATCGGACACAAGTCAGGGGATCGCCCGCCATGGGTGGGCAGGCGGGCGGGACGATCAGGACAGCATCGACTGGCCGATGCGCAGGCTGCTGCGGCGCAGGCGCCAGCCCATCAGGATGGCAGCGGCAGTCAGGCCGACGATCAGGCCGATCCACATGCCCTGCGGGCCCATGCCCAGCCCCAGGCCGAGCCCGGCGCCGAGCGGCATGCCCAGGCCCCAGTACGCAAACATGGCGATGAACATCGGCACGCGGGTGTCCTTCAGGCCGCGCAGCGCACCGGCCGACAGTACCTGGATGCCGTCCGGGAACTGGAAGGTGGCCGCGTACAGCAGCAGGGTCGAGGCCAGCCCGGCCACCGCCAGGTCGTTGGTGTAGACACCGACGATGGCGTCGTGGCCGAACAGCAGCACCGCCGCCGACAGCGTCTGCGTGCCCATGATGATCGCGTAACCGGCCCAGGCCGCGCGTCGCACGCCGAAGCCATCGCCACGGCCGACCGCATGGCCGACGCGCACGGTGGTGGCCTCGGCCACGCCCATCGGAATCATGAAGCACAGCTGGGCGACGTTGATCGCGATCTGGTGCGCCGCCGCTTCATTGGCACCCAGGCGACCGATCAGCAACGCGGTGACGATGAACAAGCCACCTTCCATCAGCACGGTGATGCCGATCGGCAGGCCGGTGCGCAACAGCTCCCAGATCGCCTTCCAGCGCGGCCCTTCGAAATGCGAGAACAGCTGCAGGTGGGCAAAGCGCCTGGTCCGCCACAGATAGAGGGCAAACGCCGTGGCCTGCAGCCACATCATCACCGCCGAAGCGATGCCCAGGCCTTCCGCACCCAGTTCCGGGAAACCGAGCTTGCCATTGGCCAGCACATAGCCCAGCGGCGCCAGCACCAGCAGGCCACCGAAGCCAAGCAGCATGGTGGGCAGTGTCCAGTGCATGCCTTCGCTGAGGTAGCGCATGCAGAAGTACAGGGTCAGCGCCGGGCCGCCCCAGCGCACCGCATGCAGGAACGCAGTCGCCCCCGGCACGATGTCCGGTGCGATGCCGAAGGCCGGCAGCAGCGGCGGCACCACCGTAAGGAAGGTGAACATGATCAGGCCCAAGCCCAACGCCAGCCACAGCGCCTGGCGGAACAGCGGGCCGATCTCGCGCTCGCGGCCAGCGCCGTGCAGCTGCGACACCGAGGCGGTGAGCGAGATCAGGGTGCCGATCGGAATCAGCATCGGCAGCCACAGCAGGGCGGTACCGATGGTGACTGCGGCAAGGGTGGCCGTGGCGTGGTGGCCGGCAATCACGTTGTCGACGAAGGAGATCAGACCGGTGGACACATGGCCCAGCACGAGCGGCAGGGCGAGCAGACCGGTGGCGCCGACTTCCTTGCTGAAGCGCGGCGTGGAGGTTGCAGTAGACATAAGGTGCTTGACGCGAACTGCGGTTGCGCGCGAAGGGCACAGGCACCGGGTTGCGGGCGCCCATCTTACGCGGGCAGCGCGTGCATTCCCATGACATGGCGTGAATGCCGGGTTGCGGCTGCCCCAAGCAAAAAGGGGACGGAGGGGATTAAGTCGCATTCGGCACTGACTGGCCTGATACGACTTAATCCCCTCCGTCCCCTTTTTCTACTGGCCGGCCTGGCGCTTGAGCCAGCTGTCGCGTTCGGCGGCGGGTACCGCGAGGAAGGCGCTGCGTACCGCATCGCGTTCCTGCGGCGGCGTGCGCTGCGCGACCAGGGTCAGCTGGGCCAGCTGCGCCGGGCTGAGTTGGCGCAGCACGGCCAGCGCCGACTCGCGTTGCTCCGGCGGCACGAATCCGAACAGTCCGTGCAGCTTGGGGAACTCCAGGCCCAGCTGCGGGCCCAGCCGCCATCCGTCGCGGAACGCCTGGTCCTGTGCCTGGAACTGCTGCCGCATGCGCTGCTGTTGATCGGCCGGCAGCGCATTGAAGCGCGCGGCGGCCTGGCGGATGCGCTCGCGCTCGGCTTCCGGCAATGCGCGCCAGGCGGCGTAGTCGGCGCGGCGCTGGCGCTGCTGCTGCGGATCGAGCTGGGCAAAGCCAGCCGGTGCCGCGGTCGAAGCCGGCGGCACGGCCGGGGTGGCCGGCGATGGCGGCGGCAATGGCACGTTCAACGATTGCGGCGCCGCAGACAGGGACAGCGGCAAGGCCAGCAACAGGCTGGCGAACACGGACTTATTCATCGGCGGCGGCGGTTTCCAGCGTGGCACTGGCCGGCTCCGGTCGGCTCGGCTTGGCTTGCGATTCGTCCACCGGCAGCGGACCGCCCGCGGCGGTCCATGCGTACAGGTCAGCATCGGCAACCAGCGGGTAGTCGCGATCGGCCAGCATCGCTGCGTCGTCATTGGCTTGGGCATGCGTTGCATCCGGCGTGGCGTCGACCTTGCTCGGTGGCAGGGCTTCCACCGTCACCGGACCGGCCTCGCCCACGACGCCTTCCGGCAGCGGCGCATCGTTGCCGAAGGAACGTCCCTGCAGGTAGCGCCAACCCAGCGCAGCGGCCAGCAGCACCGCCACGGTTACCAGCAGGATCAGCGGACCACGCCAGCGCGGCTTGGCGGCCGTACGACGGCGCTTGCCATGGGCGGCCGCGCGCTCGTCCCGCTGCGGTGCTCGCCAGCTGGAGGTCGGCGCTTCATTGTGGGCGGCGGGTGCCGCCGGCTGCTGAAGCTGCTGCAGGCGCGTGGCCGGCAGTTCACGGATACGCGCCTGTACCTGTTCGGCCAACTGTCGCCAGGCCGCGGCATCGGGCTGGCCCTGGGCATCGCGCGGGCAGGCATCGGCCAGCAGGTGCTGGTAGCCGGCCTCGTCCTGGTCGAGCACGCGCGTGGCGATGCTCTCGTCCAGGCTGCCGCCTACCCGCAGCAGCAGCGCCAGGCGCGGCAGCGGCGACATCGCAGCCAGCGCGGCCAACGGTGGCGCCCATTGGCCACCCATCGGCTCGCGCAGGGCCTGGCGCTGGCCCAGCAGGGTCCAGAAGCGGGTCGGCCACTGCGCCATCGGCAGGTCGCTGGCAACGGCCGCGAACGCGCGCATCACTGCCACCAGGGTCTGTTCGGCGCGCGCGGCATCGCCGCACTGCAGCTCAGCCACCACCAGGGCGCGGCGCTCGACGCCACGCAGGAACGCCGACAGCGCGCCGGCCGCGGTCGAGGAAACAGGGGCGGGCACAGCCGTCATCGGTCACTCCAAAGGTCTGGGGGAATGATAGCGGCAGGCAATCGACGCCCGTAGGACTTGCGCCCACGGATACTTCGTGCTGCAGGTTGTGCACAGCACCACGCTCCCGGCGCGGGAAACTGCGGCAAGCAGCTGAATTCACTCTGTTTCAGCAATGTTTCACACTTAAGCTGTTGATTTTGAATAGTTTTTAAGTGTGGCTATTTTTTGACCAACCCAAGCGTGAGCTCGTCGCCATCGGCCTCCTGCGTTCCCGTCGACCGGTAACGCACAACGTTATCCACAGAACATGTGGATAAGCCTGAATCTCCAATGGACACCGATATTTAGGTGACATTTATGATTCAACGGGCGCCGCTCCGCCGTCTCCCACCCCGCCATTCGCGCGCGCATGGCCCGGTACACTGGCCCGATGCTTTCACCGTTTCCGACCCTGCAGGTCGCCCTGCCCGTCCCCCTGCCCCGTCTGTTCGACTACCTGTCGCCGGAGGGCGATGGCCCCACGGTTGCGGTCGGCTGCCGCCTGAAGGTGCCGTTCGGCAACCGCGAGCTGGTCGGGGTGGTGGTGGGGCACGGCCAGACCGACGACGGCCGGGGACTGCGCCAGGCGTTGGCCTGGTGCGACCCGCAGCCGCTGCTGCAGGGGGAGCTGTGGCAGAGCCTGCAATGGCTGGCGCGTTACACCCACGCACCGCTGGGCGAGGTACTGAGCACCGCCCTGCCAGGACCGCTGCGTCATGGCGAAGCCCTGCCCGACACCCACCACTGGGGCTGGCAGTTGACCCCCGAAGGCCATGCCCAGCGCGGGAAGCTGCGCGCCGGCAGCCGCCCGCGGCAGTTGGCCGAACTGCTGGCCGGGGCCGTGGTGGATGAGGATGTACTGGGCGAACGCATGGAGGACTGGCGCACCGCCGCGCGCAGCCTGGCCAAGCGTGCGCTGGCCGAGCGCGTGGCGATGACGGTGGCACCGCAGCATGCGCAGCCGCTGCCCGGCCCCACCCTCAACCCGGACCAGGCCGAAGCGGTGGCCGCCATCAATGCCGCCGAAGGCTTCCAGCCCTTCCTGCTGGATGGCGTGACCGGCAGCGGCAAGACCGAGGTGTACCTGCAGGCCATCATCCACTGCCTGGCGCAGGGCAGGCAGGCGCTGGTGCTGGTGCCGGAAATCGGTCTGACCCCGCAGACCCTGGCACGCTTCCGCGGCCGCCTTGGCATCGCCGTGCACGCATTGCATTCGGGGTTGAACGACAACGAGCGCGCGCGCGTCTGGGCTGCGGCTTCGCGCGGCGAGGCACGGGTCATCGTCGGCACCCGCTCGGCGGTGTTCACGCCATTGCCGCAGGCCGGGCTGCTGATCATCGACGAGGAACACGACGGCAGCTACAAGCAGCAGGACGGCATCCGCTATCACGCGCGCGATTTCGCTCTGGTCCGGGCCAAGGCGCTCGGCATTCCGGTGCTGCTCGGCAGTGCCACCCCTTCGCTGGAAACGCTGCATAACGCCTACGCCGGGCGCTACACCCACCTGCGCCTGAAGCAGCGTGCCGGTGATGCGCGGCCACCGCGTGTGCGCATCCTCGATGTGCGCAAGCGGCCGCTGCACGATGGCCTCTCGGCTGATGTGCTGGCCGGCATCGACGAGCACCTGCAGCGCGGCCAACAGGTGCTGGTGTTCAAGAACCGGCGTGGCTACGCGCCGGTACTGCTGTGCCACGACTGCGGCTGGACCGCACCGTGCAACCGCTGCGATGCACCGATGACCGTGCATGGCGGCGGCCGCCGCCTGCAGTGCCATCATTGCGGCGCGCGACAACCGGCACCGCTGGCATGCCCGGCCTGCGGCAGCCTGGCGCTGCAACCGCAGGGCATCGGCACCGAACGCCTGGAAGAGCATCTCACCGCGGCCTTCGCCGACGTCCCTGTGGTGCGCATCGACCGCGGCACCACGTCACGTCGCGATGCACTGGAACAGCAGCTGGCGAGACTGGGCGACCAGCCCGGCATCCTGGTCGGCACGCAGATACTGGCCAAGGGCCACGACCTGCCGAAGCTGACCCTGGTGGTGGTGGTGGGCATCGACGAAGGCCTGTTCTCCGCTGACTTCCGCGCCAGCGAGAAGCTGGCGCAGCAGCTGATCCAGGTGGCGGGCCGTGCGGGTCGTGCACGTGATCCCGGCGAGGTCTGGCTGCAGACCCATCACCCCGGGCATCCACTGCTGGAAACGCTGGTCAGCGGTGGCTACCACCCGTTCGCACAGGCGGAGTTGAATCAGCGGCAAGCCGCAGGATTCCCGCCATTCGCGCACCTGGCGCTGATGCGCGCCGAAGCGCAGCAGGTGGAGCATGCCAATGCGTTCCTGCTGGCCGCACGACAGTTGCTGGGCGAGCAGGACGTGGTCGAGGCCTACGGGCCGATGCCAGCACCGATGCCACGCCGCGCTGGCTACCAGCGTACGCAGCTGCTGCTGTCTGCCATGCAGCGGCCGCCACTGCATGGCGTGCTTTCGCAGCTGGTGCCACAGCTGTACGCGCTGCCGGAAGCACGCAAGGTGCGCTGGTCGCTGGATGTGGATCCAACGGACCTGTATTGATCCCGTAGAGCACTGCCGAGCATGGCTCGGCACTACCGTAGAGCCGAGCCATGCTCGGCTGCGTTTCAGCACCGGGCAGTGCTTACGTCAGCGGCGACATCACGCCGCGCTGGTAGGCCGGCCGCTCGCGCAGGCGGGCGTACCACTCGGCCAGGTGCGGCAGTTCCGGCCGCTGGATCGGCAGCTCGTACCAGGCGTAGATCAGCGAGCCCAGCGGAATATCACCCATCGCGAACTTGTCGCCCGACAGCCACGGCTGTTTGGCCAGCGTGGCATCGGCCATCGCCAGGTAATCGCCGGCGCGCACGATCGCGGCATTGATCCGCGATTCGTCCCGGTCGGCCGGGGCGGTGCGCATGATGCCCCAGATCAGGTCGCTGTACAGCGGCGCCATCCGCGAGGTGCTCCAGTCCATCCACTTCTCGGCCTGGGCACGCTCCATCGGGTCTTCGGCGTACAGCGAGCCCAATGCGTAGCGTGCGCTCAGATAGCGCACGATGGCGTTCGATTCCCACAGCGGCAGGCCATGGTCTTCGATCACCGGCACCAGGCTATTGGGATTCATCGCCTGGTACTCCGGCGTCTGCGTGCCGCCGTGGCTGCCACCGACTTCGATGGATTCATACGGCAGGCCGATCTCCTCGGCGCACCACAGCACCTTGCGGACGTTACTGGAATTGCGGCGGCCCCAGATCTTCAACATGCGGGTTTTTCCTTGCTGGCAATGCGAGCGGCAACGATACGCCTGATCGGGTGGGGTGTGTGCGTGCCGGATGCGGGATCTTGCATCCAGCGTTGCCGGCCAGCGGCCGGCACTACCGGTTTTTCTTCGGCAGCGCGCGCACGTAGGACGACTTGCCGTCCTTCTTCAGTTCGAACAGGCCGATCGCCGCCAACAGGTCACTCAACTTCCCGTAACCATAGTTGCGCGGATCGAACGAGGCTTGGTTGCCGATCTGGCTGCCAACCGGCCCCAGATGCGACCAGCCATCCTCGCCCTCGGCCGAGGACACCGCGCGGCGCAGCATCTTCACCAGCCGGGTGTCGCTGCGCATTTCCGCACCGCTCTTGCGCGGCCGCGCATCGTCGTTGGCCACCGGCTCGTTCGAGGCCTGTTCGCTGGAGGCCTGTTCGGTATCCGGCACGCTGGCGTGGGTCTGGCCCAGCGCTTCCAGGTAGGTGAACTTCGAGCACGCGTTGACGAATGGCTCGGGCGTTTTCTTCTCGCCGAAGCCGTACACCTTCACGCCATCGGTCAGCAGACGCATCACCATCGGAGTGAAATCGGCATCGCTGGAGACGATGGCGAAGCCATCAAGGTTGCGTGCGTAAAGCAGGTCCATGGCATCGATCACCATCGCCATGTCCGAGGCATTCTTGCCCTTGCTGTAGGCAAACTGCTGGATCGGGCGGATCGCATATTCGTGCAGCACCGCTTCCCAGCCCTTCAACCGCGGGCTCTTCCAGTTGCCATAGGCGCGGCGCACGTTGGCCACGCCGTAGCGGGCGACTTCGGCCAGGACCTCGTCGATCTTCGAGGCCGGCGCATTGTCGGCGTCGATCAACAGGGCGATGCGCTTTTCCGGTTCGCTCATGGGCTCCTCACGGGCCGTTGCCTGAACCCGAGTATCGCCGATCCGGGCAGGCGCTGACGTGACAGGTGGCCGCCGTGCGAAGATGCCAGGCGCTTCCCCCGATGCCCCCACTGGAGTGAGTCGATGAGTCGCGAGCGCGTTCCCCACCTGGTCGTTGTCGGCGGCGGTTTTGCCGGTCTCTGGGCCACCCGTGCCCTGGCCCGCGAGCGCATACGCATCACCCTGGTCGACCGCCGCAACCATCACCTGTTCCAGCCGCTGCTGTACCAGGTGGCCACCGCCGGCCTGTCCGCACCGGATATCGCCGCACCGCTGCGCCACATCCTCGGCCACCAGCGCAATGTGGAAGTCCGCCTCGGCGAAGTGGTGGCCATCGACAAGCAGGCGCGGCAGATCCGCATGGCCGATGGCAGCACGCTGGACTACGACAGCCTGCTGCTGGCCACCGGTGCCACCCACGCCTACTTCGGCAACGACCAATGGGCCGATGATGCGCCCGGCCTGAAGACGCTGGACGATGCCATCGCGCTGCGCCGCAAGCTGCTGCTGGCGTTCGAGCGTGCCGAGGCCGAACCGGACCCGGCAAAGAAGGCGGCGTGGCTGAGTTTCGCCGTCGTCGGTGGTGGTCCCACCGGCGTCGAACTGGCCGGCACGCTGGCCGAGATCGCGCGCCACACGCTGCGCAACGAGTTCCGCCACATTGATCCGGCCAGTGCGAAAGTGCGGCTGGTCGAGGCTGGGCCCCGCGTGCTGTCCTCGTTCCCGGATGTGCTTTCGCTGAAGGCGCGTCGCCAACTGGAAAAGCTGGGCGTGGAAGTGCTGACCGGTAACCCGGTGAGCGACATCGACAGCCAGGGCTTCAAGCTCGGCGAACAGTTCGTACCGGCGCGCACCGTGGTCTGGGCCGCCGGCGTGGCCGCTTCACCGCTGGCGCGCACGCTGGACGTGCCGCTGGACCGCGCCGGACGCGTGCCGGTGCAACCGGACCTGACCCTGCCCGATCACCCGGAGCTGTTCGTGGCCGGCGACCTGGCCGCACTGAGCCAGGCCGACGGCAAGCCGGTACCCGGGGTGGCACCGGCCGCCAAGCAGATGGGCAAATACGTGGCCGAGGTGATCCGCGCGCGCCTGCACGGCAAGCCCGAGCCCGGCCCGTTCAAGTACGCCGACTACGGCAACCTGGCCACCATCGGCCGCATGGCCGCGATCGTGCACCTGGGCCGGCTGCAGCTTTCCGGCGTGCTGGCCTGGTGGTTCTGGCTGGCCGCGCACGTGTTCTTCCTGATCGGCTTCCGCAACCGCATCGTGGTGCTGCTGAACTGGGCCGTGGCGTACTGGAGCTACCAGCGCAGCGCGCGCATCATCTTCGGTGATGACCAGGACGACCGGCGACCGAAGCGCTAGGGCCGCACGCATGCTCCTGTAGCGCCGAGCCATGCTCGGCTGCACTTCGCGCGGTTTGCAGAAGCCGAGCATGGGCTCGGCTCTACGGCGCCTTCGGTTTCGGGTACCACAGTGCGTTGACGATTACCCAGCGCTGGTCGAAGCGCCCCATGTGGAAGTAGTCGACGAACCACGGGGTTTCCAGCCGCACCGAGGCCGCGTTGCCGGTCACGTCCAGCACCGTGCAGCGGCGGTCCCATTGATCCTTCGGGGTCTTCAACGCGCCCTGCTTCGTCAGCGAGACCAGTTCTTCCTTCGACATACGGCGCAGGCCCAGGCGTTCGTCGGGCGTATCGCCGAGGACCGCGCGCTTGGCCAGCTCCGGATGCAGGGAGCGGGCGACGCGCTGCGGGTCGGCCTCCAGCTGGCCGTCAACGTAATCGTGGCAGGTGGCTTCGATGGCCGCGAGGGTGGCCGGGTCGGCGGCGGGGCTCGTTGCTGCGGAAAGAGCGAACAGCAGGGCGATCGTGGACATCCGGGTCTCCAGCGCTGAGGGCTGGGCGATCATGGCATGTGCAAGCCGCATCCACGCATGGCGTGGATCTACTGTAGAGCCGGGCCCATGCTCGGCTTCACCATCAGGCAGCAGCAACAACAGCCGAGCGTGGGCTCGGCTCTACAGAAGCGCAGGATCCGGGGCCTGCAGCCAGGCCAGCTTGCGTTCGCGCGGCTGCTGCTTGAGCTGCCATTCGGCCCGTGACGCGGCGGCCCGGTCCGGGTACTCGCGCACGGCCAGCACGCGCAGCGGTGGCCGCGCCCGGGTGTAGCGCGCGCCCTTGCCGGCCTGGTGGGCGGCGAAACGCGCGTCCACGTCGGTGCTGATGCCAGCGTAATAGCTGCCGTCGCGGCATTCGAGCAGGTACAGGAACCAGGGGCGGAGGGACGGAGTCATGCCCGGATTATGCCGTGCTGCACTGCAGCGGATATACTGGCGCCCGAATGCAGGAGAGAGGCGCCGCGCTGGCGCCCGCCGAAGGCGCAGGCTCCCATGATCGCTCAGGCCGGTGGGCTGGAATCCCACCAACCATGCATTCGACTCGCCGAGCTGGAGAGAGGTCACCGGGCACGCCCGGGGCGATCCGCCGAAGGGGCACGCGGCCCATGCCGCTGAACTCTCAGGCAAAAGGACAGCGGGAGCGGCACCGGTCATCGTCATCCCGTCATTGCGCAGGCAGTGGCGGTAGTCGCGCATGGCCGGCCCCACCGCGCCCGGAGCCTGTCCCATGCTGCTGTCCGTCATCTACCTGATCGCCATTTCCGCCGAAGCTATGACCGGCGCACTGTCCGCCGGCCGCCGCCGCATGGACCTGTTCGGCGTGGTCATGATCGCCTGCGTCACTGCCCTCGGTGGTGGTTCACTGCGCGACATCCTTCTTGGCCACTATCCGCTGGGCTGGGTCAAACATCCCGAGTACCTCGGCTTCACCGTGTGCGCGGCACTGATCGCCACCTGGGTCGCACGCTGGATGCACCACTTCCGCCGCACCTTCCTGGTGCTCGACGGCCTGGGCCTGATCGCCTTCACCCTGATCGGCTGCTCTATCGCGCGCGAGGCCGGCCATGCCATGCCCATCGTGCTGATTGCCGGCATGCTGACCGGCGCGTTCGGCGGCGTGCTGCGCGACATCCTCTGCAACGAGGTGCCGCTGATCTTCCAGAAAGAGCTGTACGCGATCATCGCGCTGCTGACCGGCGCGGCCTACCTGTTGCTGCTGCACTGGGGCGTGGCCGATGCCACCGCAATCCTGTGCTGCCTCGGCGGCGGCTTCGCGCTGCGCCTGCTGGCGATCCACTACCGCTGGGAAATGCCGAAGTTCGTGTACCACGACGAAGTGCATTGAAGTTCGCGTTCTCCACGTCGCCCAGCGCTTGTTGCCGTGTTGCGTTGGGACGCTGTCTCCTGCGCCACGGCGCCCATCTGGGCCCTCAGTGGCGGACCACGAATCCCCCCGAGCGCCCACTGGACGGCGCCCGCAGCTCTTCATCGAATGCATCCTTGATCGCGTTGATCGCCGCGCCGCGGTCCATCCCGCCACTCACGACCAGAGCATCTGCGACATGCTGGGCGACGTCTGCCAGGATGCGTCCCCACGCATGCTCCTCTCGAATGCCAGGACGATCGCCATACAGGCCAACGTTCAGCGAAGCATGCAATCCCCGTTCGGCAATCCACACGCGGATCATCTCGATGGAATCCTCATCGCGCTGCGCGGCTTCTGGAATGATCAGTTCTTTCATGGCTGCGGCCACCAAACAGGAAGTGGCATTGTGACGTGACCTGGAGCGTACGTGGAGCGGATCTTCTACGAAGCCCCGCGCTTCGCGGGCTCGACGCTACATGAAGGCCCCATCCATCGTTCTCACCACCCCGGCGATGTACCTGGCGCTGTCGCTCATGCGCAGCGCCAGGCGCATCGCCGGTGCAGATGGGCCGGTCTCCAACTCCGACCGGCCCTGATCGCGGCCGCACCCCCGCAGGCGCTGGCCGCCATCCACACACGTGCCGCACTCAAGCGGCTTCGGACACCTTTACGTCGCGACGGGCACGCACGGCCGCAGCCAGCCGCTCCAGCACCGTCACCGTGGTATCCCAGTCGATGCAGCCATCGGTGATGCTCTGCCCATAGACCAGCGGTTGGCCTTCCACCAGTTCCTGGCGGCCACCGACCAGATGGCTCTCGATCATCACGCCCACGATGCGCTGTTCGCCGTCTTCCAGCTGAACAGCGATGTCGTCGATCACCTTTGGCTGGTTTTCCGGGTTCTTCAGGCTGTTGGCATGGCTGGCGTCGATCATCAGGCGCGCTGGCAGCTTGGCCTTGGCCAGCACCTGGCAGGCCTCGGCAACACTGCCTGCGTCGTAGTTCGGCTGCTTGCCGCCGCGCAGGATCACATGGCAGTCGGGGTTGCCGGTGGTCGACACGATGGCGGTGCCGCCCTGCTTGGTGACCGACAGGAAGTGATGCGGATTGGACGCAGCACCCACCGCGTCAGCGGCGATCTTCACGTTGCCATCGGTGCCATTCTTGAAGCCGACCGGGCACGACAACCCCGACGCCAGCTCACGATGTACCTGGCTTTCGGTGGTGCGTGCGCCGATCGCGCCCCATGCCACCAGGTCGGCGATGTACTGCGGCGAGATCACATCGAGGAACTCGACACCGGCCGGCAGGCCCAGCTTGTTGATGTCGCGCAGCAGGCCGCGCGCGATGCGCAGGCCCTTGTCGATCCTGAAGCTGCCGTCCAGGTCCGGATCGTTGATCAGGCCCTTCCAGCCCACCGTGGTGCGCGGCTTCTCGAAGTACACGCGCATGACGATTTCCAGTTCACCGGCCAGCGCGTCGCGCAGCGGCTTCAGGCGCTGGGCGTACTCGATGGCGGCCTTCGGGTCGTGGATCGAGCACGGGCCTACCACCACTGCCAGGCGGTCGTCGCGGCCATGCAGGATCTGGTGCAGGGCCGCGCGCGAGGCGCTGACGGTGTCGGAGGCTTCATCGTCACAGGGCAGCATCGCCAGCAGCTGGGCTGGCGGTGTCAGCGGTTCGATGGTGCGGATACGCAGGTCGTCGGTGTGCGGGGGCATTGCGGGAGATCTCCGGAACGTTGGGGGTCCCCAGCGTGGCGGCATGAAAAAAGCCGCCAGGTTCGCTGGCGGCTTTCGGGAATGCGTCTGAAGCTTTCTTCAGGGTGAGCGCAATCCTTCCTCCGCCGGTGGCTTCGGAAAGTAATACCAGTAAAAGCTGGTGGGGGCTGCGTTCATGGGATCTATTGATAGCACAGCTTTTGCGCAGTGCAAAATGTTTCATACGCAACTGGGGACGCGGTTCAGCGAGATGCGCGCCAGCCCGGCCTACGCGGCGGTAACCACGCAAAGTCGCTCATTTGCCATGCACTTCCACGTCCAGCAGCAGGCCCTCATGGATGTCGGCCCAGCGTTCCAGCACGCGATCCAGTTCCTGCCGGGCCTCGTCCAGCTGCTCGGGGTTGAGCAGGGAACGCGCGGTGTAGAGGTCGGAAACCAACCGCCGCAGGGCCGATTCCTGGATGGCCACCGACGGCCCCTCCAGCCCCGGCAACTGCAACGCCGGGCTGTCGCCAAGAGGGCCGAACAGCGTGACCTGGAGCGTGCTCTGCATGATCGACTTCCCTGCGGATGGACATGGGCAATGTCCTGTTTACCGCGTCCGGGTGACAGGCGCATGTGCCACCCATGCCGAGGACCGGGATCTGCCGGCGTCTGCCGCCCCGCTACAAGGCGGCCAGGTCGGCCAAGTGCTGGGCCATGCTGTCCATCGCGCCTACCGCATGGGTGGTGGTGAAGTACTCATGCCAGCCGGTAGCGGCAATGCCAGCCACCAGCGCATCGACCTCCTCGCGGCTCGCGCAGCGCCAGACCGCATA
Organism: Stenotrophomonas maltophilia group sp. LNF247; assembly: GCF_054083135.1. NCBI lineage: Bacteria > Pseudomonadati > Pseudomonadota > Gammaproteobacteria > Lysobacterales > Lysobacteraceae > Stenotrophomonas > Stenotrophomonas maltophilia group sp. LNF247. Next base: position 137,670 of record NZ_JBSRQL010000010.1, on the reverse strand, counting down.
GAACTGTTCATCGCTGCTATGCGGTACGTCCCTGGCAATGCGGCCCATCGCCAGCGGCGTGATGCGGGCTGGATCGAACTGCTGCATGCCGGCGCCAATACGGGCGAAGAAGGCATTCCGCTGCTCGGGCGGCAGTGTGGTCCAGGCCGGCGTGGCGGTATAGAGCTCGATGAAGGTGTGCGACATGGTGGTTCTTCCTTGAGGTTGACGGGGTTGCGGGGTTGTCGGCCAGCATCCGGCACTACCGGAGCGAGCGCAGTGCGCGTTTGCGGATGTAGGCGTTGGCGTCGCTGTGGCGCTCGTGCTGCCAACGCGTGCACAGCTGGCGCAGCCACTGCGGCTGGGTCTTGCCGGCATCATTGAGCCAGTTGCCGACCGAATCCTGCACGTAGCGTTCCGGGTCGTCAGCCAGTGCTTCCAGCATCGGCAATGCATGTTCAGGGTGCTGCTTGAACAGCGCGATATGTGTGGCCCAGACACCGCGCGGACGCAGTGCTTCGCAGGCGAAGCGGCGCAGGTACGGCGAAGTTTCCTGTGTCCACGGTTGCAGGTACTCAAGCGCCTGCATCGGCGCGGCAACGATGTCCGTGCGTAGCGCCAGCCACGCCCATTCGCGCACACCGAAGTGTGGATCGTCGGCCAGCGTGCGCATCTGCTGCAGCTTCTCTGCCAACGTCGCGCGGGCATCGCTGCCGATCAGGTAGCAGGCCCAGCCGCGCACGGTGTCGGACGCATGGTCCTGCCATTGCACGGGATCGCCCTGCCCCGCCTCACGCAGCAGTTGCGCAGCCAAGGCCATGCGCAGTGTGATGCCCTTGCCTGAAGCATCCTGCATGCGTTGCAGCGCTTCCGGTGCAAGCGCAGGCGCTACCACCTGCAGCAGCGCGGCGAAATCCACTGCCAGGCATTCGGCCAGATGGGTGGCGGCGACGCTGCCAGTGTTGAGGGCATGCAGCCGTTCCGCCGCAATCGCCGGGCTCATGCTGCAGGCTCTCGTCCGGCATCGGTGTGCTGCCAGACCTTATGCAGCAATCGCGACAGGTGATGCTGTTCATCGGAGTCCAGACCATTGAACAGGCCACCGATCCACTGCGTGTGCTGGTCGAACAGCGTCTCGGCCAAGCGCTTACCCGGTCCCGTCAGTACGATCTGCAGGCGGCGGCCATCCTCGGCATCGCAGCGACGCTGCAGCAGTCCTTCGCGCTGCAGGCCATCCAACAGGCCACTGATGGTGGCGCGGGTCACGCCTGCGCGCTCGGCCAGCACGTGGGGCGGCAACGTGCCGCCGGCCCCATGCAACAGGAACAGCACGATGAAGCGACCCTCACTGAGCCCGTGTGGTGCCAGCCGGGCGGCGCAGTCGCGGTCGATTGTCGAGGACAGCGACAGCAACTGGAAGCACAGATGCAGCTGGGCGACATTGGCGTGGCCGCGCCGCCGGGCCTCGTCCAGAAGGGCGCCATGCTTTGCCTCGAGCATCATGATTTCCGTTCTGTTTAGGCGCCTAATCATATTCACGCCACAACAGAGTGCAAGACTGGCCGGGCCAGCCGCCGATCCACGCAGGGCGCGCTCCTGGCACAAGGGGTGGAAGCAGCCGAAGCTGCGGTAGCATCGCGCCACGCCCCACCAGGAGTTCCACGCATGTGCCGTGCCACCCTGATGTTGCTGACGCTGCTCCCGCTGGCGGTACTGGCCGCGCCGCCACCCGTGCCCTCGCCCACTCGCATCGATGCCGAAGCACAGCGGCTGATGCAGGCGGCCCACGCGCGCGGCATGGCGCTGGCGGTGATCGATGGCGGCAAGGTGGTGCATGTGGCCGCCTACGGTGAACGCAACGCCGCAGGCGAGCCGCTGCGCACCGACACCGTGATGTACGCTGCGTCACTGACCAAGATGGCTTTCGGCCATCTGGTCGCACAGCTGGCGCAGGACGCGCGGATCGATCTGGATGCCAGCATCGCTACCGCCCTGGACAAACTGCTGCCGGACTATCCACCGGAACCGAAGAAGTACGCCGACTACAGTGTGCTGGCCGGCGATGCCCGCTGGCGCCAGCTCACCCCACGCCTGCTGCTCAACCATTCCAGTGGCTTTGCCAACTTCGGCTTTCTGGAGCCCGATGGGCGCCTGAAGTTCCACTTCGATCCGGGTAGTCGATATGGGTATTCCGGAGAAGGACTGATCCTGTTGCAGTTCGTGATCGAACGCGGGCGGCTGGGCGAGGATGTGGGTGCGTTGATGCAGCAGCGCGTGTTCGATCGCTTCGGCATGGCGCGCACCAGCATGCTGTGGCGCGCGGATTTCGCCGGCAACCTGGCCGCTGGCTGGACCGCCGAAGGCAATACAGAGCCGCACGATGAACGCAGCCGCGTGCGTGCGGCTGGTTCGATGGATACCACCATCGCCGATATGGCCCGTTTCGCCGCTGGCTACGTGCGCGGCGATGGATTGTCAGCGGCGATGCGCAGGGAGCTGGTGCGGCCGCAGCTGCAGATCACCACCGCCAGCCAGTTCCCCACCCTGCAGCCGGAGCTGCCGAAGGCGCAGCAGCGCAAGGACCTGGCGGCTGGCCTGGGCGTGGTGACGTTTCTCGGCCCGCAGGGCGCAGGCTTCTACAAGGGCGGCCACGACGATACGGTGGGCAATACGCTGGTATGCATGGAGCAGCACCAGCGCTGCGTGGTGATCCTGGGCAACGATGTGCGGGCAGAGGCGGCCTTCCCGGCCTTGGTGGCGTTCGTGCTGGGCGACACCGGCGTGCCGTGGCAGTGGGAGTACGGCGCGGCGAAGGCGTTTGTCAGATGATCGAAGCGTTACCGTTGCACACAGGTCCCGCAGTCGTGCAGCATGCAGACACGGATGCAATGCAGGAGACAGGATGAATCGCCCAGAGATCGATGCCATTGCCGAAGCGGTGTTGAAGCCGGGTGCACGACGTCTGTGCATCGCTGCACGCCATCGCCAGGCGGCACATCGGCAGCGACGTCAGCGGGTGGGAGCTGGCGCCAGTCTGATCGGCATGGCGGCGGGCCTGCTGCTTGCGCCGATCACGGAGCTGCCGTGGGTGCAGGGCATGATCGCGGGAGGCGCGCTGGCCCTGCTGGTGGCCCACCTGTGGCTGCAGCGGCGCGAGGGCCGCGCGTAGATCCCCGCCTGGGAGCGGCATCCACGCATGGCGTGGATCTACTTTGATTCCGACCGGCCACAAAAAAACCCCGCCTTCCGGCGGGGTTTTTCATTGCAGGGTGACAGCGGGGACTTAGAAGTCCATGCCGCCCATGCCACCCATGCCGCCCATGCCACCGGCGCCGCCCATGGCCGGCTCGTCCTTCTTCGGAGCTTCGGCCACCATGGCTTCGGTGGTGATCATCAGGCCAGCGATCGAGGCGGCGTTCTGCAGCGCCGAACGGGTCACCTTGGTCGGGTCCAGGATGCCGAACTGCAGCATGTCGCCGAACTCGCCGGTGGCCGCGTTGTAGCCGAAGCTGCCGGTGCCTTCCTTGACCTTGTTGATGATGACCGACGGCTCGTCACCGGCGTTGGCAACGATCTCGCGCAGCGGGGCTTCCATCGCACGCAGGGCAATCTGGATGCCGTGGTTCTGGTCTTCGTTGGCGCCCTTCAGACCGGCCAGCGCGGTGATCGCGCGGACCAGGGCAACACCGCCGCCCGGGACCACGCCTTCTTCAACGGCTGCACGGGTGGCGTGCAGGGCGTCGTCGACGCGGTCCTTCTTTTCCTTCATCTCGATTTCGGTCGAGGCGCCGACCTTGATCACGGCAACACCGCCGGCCAGCTTGGCCACGCGTTCCTGCAGCTTCTCGCGGTCGTAATCGGAGGAGGTGTCCTGGATCTGGGTCTTGATCTGCGCCACACGGGCATCAACGTTGGCCTTGTCGCCGACGCCGTCGATGATGGTGGTGTTCTCCTTGGAAACCTGCACCTTCTTGGCGCGGCCCAGGTCCTTGATGGTGGCCTTCTCCAGCGACAGGCCGACTTCTTCGGAGATCACGGTGCCGCCGGTCAGCACGGCCATGTCTTCCAGCATCGCCTTGCGACGGTCGCCGAAGCCCGGGGCCTTGACGGCCACGACCTTGACGATGCCACGGATGGTGTTGACCACCAGGGTCGCCAGCGCTTCGCCTTCGACTTCCTCGGCCACGATCAGCAGCGGCTTGCCGGCCTTGGCGACGCCTTCCAGCACCGGCAGCAGGTCACGGACGTTGGAGATCTTCTTGTCGTGCAGCAGGATGAACGGGTCATCCAGGTCAGCGGTCTGCGACTGCTGGTTGTTGATGAAGTACGGGGACAGGTAGCCGCGGTCGAACTGCATGCCCTTGACCACGTCCAGCTCGTTGTCCAGGCCCGAGCCTTCTTCAACGGTGATGACGCCTTCCTTGCCGACTTCCTTCATCGCGTCAGCGATGATCTGGCCGATCGACTCGTCCGAGTTGGCCGAGATGGTACCGACCTGGGCAATCGCCTTGTCGTCGGCGGTCGGCTTGGAGATGTTCTTCAGCTCGGCGACGGCGGCCGACACGGCCTTGTCGATACCGCGCTTGAGGTCCATCGGGTTCATGCCGGCGGCCACGGCCTTGGCGCCTTCGCGGATCAGGGCCTGGGCCAGCACGGTGGCGGTGGTGGTGCCGTCGCCGGCGTCGTCGTTGGTGCGCGAAGCAACTTCCTTCACCATCTGCGCGCCCATGTTCTCGAACTTGTCAGCCAGTTCGATTTCCTTGGCGACGGAGACGCCGTCCTTGGTGATGGTCGGAGCGCCGAAGCTCTTTTCCAGCACGACGTTGCGGCCCTTCGGGCCGAGCGTGGCCTTGACGGCATTGGCGAGAACGTTGACGCCGCGCACCATGCGCGAACGGGCATCTTCACCGAAACGGATATCCTTGGCAGCCATGTGCAGTTACCTCATCTGGTAGCGCCGGGCCATGCCCGGCGGCTGGGTGTTGGAATCAGGGGATGGAACAGGTCGCGCCGGGGCTCAGCCGATGACGGCGAGCACGTCGTCCTCGCGCAGGACCTTGTATTCGACGCCTTCGCTCTTGTACGAGCTGCCGGCGTACTGGCCGTAGATGACCTTGTCGCCGACCTTCAGCGACGGCGCGCGCACGTTGCCGTTGTCCAGCGGCTTGCCCGGGCCGACGGCCACGACCTCACCCTTGGTGGACTTTTCCTTGGCCGAGTCGGGGATGACGATGCCACCGGCGGAGATTTCGTCGGCTTCGATCGGCTTGACCACAACGCGGTCGTGCAGCGGCTTGATGCTCATAGGAGACCTCTTAAGTGATTGATTGGTCTAAAAAAGTCCGGCGATGTTAGCACTCGCCCCAGGCGAGTGCCAGAACCGCACGTGAAGAAACCCGACAACGTCGGGAGCAGGGCAGAGATGGAGCCCCGCCGCCCCCTTTCAAGGGCGGAATGAAAAAATTTTTCCACCCGCGCGCCTCGGCCAGGGCGTCGGTCCAGATCAATTTCGGTGACAAGCGTCGCACTGTCAGACATCTGACGTTCATTTACGACAAAGTGTCACTGGATCGGCCTTAGGCTCGGTCCGGCATTCCCAATCACAAGGAGGAGTCGATGCGATTGCTGTCCCCGCTTGCCGCAGCCTGCCTGCTGGCGCTGGCCGCTGCGCCGGCCCAGGCCGAGGTCTTCATCAACGAACTGCACTACGACGACAGCACCGCCGCCGGTGACGTCGGCGAAGCGATCGAGGTCGTAGCCACTGCCGGTGAGGACCTGTCCGGCTACCGCCTGTACCTCTACAACGGCAGCAATCCGTCCGCCGCCACCGTCTATGCCAACAACCCGGTCCCGGCCGGCACCGCCGCCGGCTGCGGCAGCGCCACCATCGCCGTGGTCAGTTACCCGACCAACGGGATCCAGAACGGCCCGACCGACGGCATCGCCCTGGTCGATGCCAGTGGCAAAGTGGTCCAGTTCCTCAGCTATGAGGGCGCCATCACCGCCTCCGGTGGCCCCGCCGCCGGCATGACCAGCCAGAACATCCCGGTAGCCGAGACCAACAGCACCGCGCCGGGCACCTCGTTGCAGCTGACCGGCAGCGGCAGCCAGTACACCCACTTCACCTGGGCCGAATCGGCCGGCCAGACCTTCGGCAGCTGCAACAACGGCCAGACTTTCAGCGGCGGTGGCACGCCAGGCCCGAACACGCCGCCGTCGGTGTCCACCACCACCCCGGCGCAGGGCAGCAGCACCTTCCCGGCTGCGGCCGATCTGGAAGTGGTGTTCAGCGAAACCGTGAACCTGGCCAGCGGCGCGTTCGCGCTGAGCTGCGGCACCTCCGGCAGCGTGCCGCTGACCTTCCCGGCCAGCGGCCGCAGCGTGAAGCTGTCCACCAACACCGCGCTGGTGGCCGGTGAAGCCTGCCGCTTCGACATCCGCGCCGCGCGCATCACCGACCTGCAGGGCGCACACCCGGCCGCCGACAGCCGCATCGCCTTCACCGTGGCCAGCACCGGCGGCAATCCGGACCCGGGCAACCCGGGCGTGCCGGCCGGCTACTACTCCAGGGTCAACACCAGCAGCCCCAGCCAGCTGCGCTGCTCGCTGCACGCCACCATCAAGGGCCATACCGCCTACCCGTACAGCGGCTCGGGCACCAATACCTGGACCATCCTGGAAATCGCCGACGAGGATCCGAACAACCCGAACCGCATCCTCGATGCCTACCGCAACCGCAGCTACGCCAAGGTCAGTGATCGTGCGGGCACCGGCAGCGGCCTGACCTACAACCGCGAGCACACCTGGCCGAACTCGCTGGGCTTTGCCACCACCACCGGCGACAAGGGCCTGCCGTACGCCCCGTATACCGACACCCACATGCTGTACCTGACCGACGCGCAGTGGAACGCCGATCGTGGCAACAAGCCGTTCGGCAAGTGCGACGCCAGCTGCGGCGAGCGCGCCACCGAGGCCAACAACGGCCAGGGTGGCGGCAGCGGTGGCTATCCGGGCAACTCCAACTGGGTGCGCACGCCGGACGGCAACACCGGCACCTTCGAGGTGTGGGGCAAGCGCAAGGGCGACATGGCGCGTGCGGTGATGTACATGGCGATCCGCTACGAGGGCGGCAAGGATGCGGCGACCGGCCAGTCCGAGCCGGACCTGGAGCTGACCGACGACCGCAGCAAGATCGTCAAGACCAGCAGCTCACCGGCCTACATGGGCCTGCTGTCGACCCTGATCGACTGGCACCTGTCCGACCCGCCGGATGATGCCGAGCGTGCGCGCAATGACGTGGTCTACAGCTTCCAGGGCAACCGCAACCCGTTCATCGACCACCCCGAGTGGGCCACCCCGGCCCTGTTCACCTCGGCCAAGCCGGCCACCTGCCAGCTGGCCAACTGACCGCGCAACGCAGCGGTCCACGGCCGCCGCCGGGCCCTGGCCCGGTGGCGGCCCTATACTCGATGGTCATGTCGACCGTCGATCCCGTCCTGCTGCTGTTGACCACCTGCCCGGACCGGGCCAGTGCCGAGCGCATCGCGCACGCGCTGGTCGGCGAGCGCCTGGCCGCGTGCGTGACCCGCCTCGATGGCGCGCAGTCGACCTACCGCTGGCAGGGCGAGGTGACCACCGACGCCGAGCTGCAGCTGCTGGTGAAAACCACCGCGAGCCGCGTCGATGACGCAATCGCCCGGATCGTCGAACTGCATCCGTATGAACTCCCGGAGTGCATCGCGGTCGAAACCCGGGCCGGCCTGCCGGCGTATCTGGATTGGATCCGGGCACAGACCCGGGAGGACACTGATTGAAGACTCTGTTTGCGCGTGGCGCTGCCTTGTGCGCCCTGTTGTGCCTTTCGCTGCCCGCCTTCGCCCTGGATGAGAAAGACCTGCTGCCGGTGGACCAGGCGTTCGCATTGACCGCCACTGCCCCCGAACGTGGCCAGGTGCAGCTGCAGTTCAAGATCGCGCCAGGCTATTACCTGTATCGCCACCGCACCAGCGTCAAGGCTGATCCGGCGTTCAATGCCGGCGCGCTGCAGATGCCCAAGGGCGACAAGCACCACGACGATTTCTTCGGCGAGGTCGAGACCTATCGCGAGCGCCTGCTGGCCACCCTGCCCGGCACGCCGACCGACGCTGCCGGCACCATCAGCCTGGAAGTGCGTTATCAGGGCTGCGCCGATGCCGGTGTCTGCTACCCGCCGCAGAAGCGCGTGGTGCAGGTCACCCTGCCGGGCGCCGGTGCGGCGGCGGCGGTGCCTGCCGCGCGTGCCGGTGCGGCCAGCCCGTTCAATAACCCGCTGGCCGGTGCCGGCAACAGCGGTGGCCTGCGCCTGCCGGGCGCGGCCAACAACAGCCAGGCCCTGCCGCTGCCGTCGGAACAGGCGTTCGGCTTCGATGCCATCGCCAGCGACGGCAACACGCTGCTGCTGCGCTTCAGCCCAGCGCCCGGCTATTACCTGTATCGCGACCGCACCTCGCTGAAGCTGGAAGGCAGCGCCGGCGTGCTGGCCGGCAAGCCGCGCTGGCCAGCCGCGCAATCGCATCGCGACGAGCACTTCGGCGATGTCTCGGTCTACTTCAACCAGGTGGAAGTACCGCTGCCGCTGCGCCGCGCTGTCACTGATGCCGTCGACAGCACCCTGGTGGTGACCTTCCAGGGCTGCCAGACCGATGGCATCTGCTACCCGCCGATGACCCGCCGGGTGAAGCTGTCGATTCCGGCCGGCAAGGTCAGCGCCAGCGCCGACCAGGCGCCAGCGCGCAATGACGTGATCAACCCGCTGCCTGCTGCCAACGGTGCACCGCGCGAAGCCGCCAACGGCGCCCCGCTGCGCCTGCTGCCAACCGTGCCCAACACGGATGCAGCGGCACCGGCCGCCGCAGGTGGCGCCACCGCCAGCAGTGAATTCGCCACCGATGCACAGGGCGACAATGCGCTGCGCACGCGTCCGCCGGTGACGACGCCGAATCCTGATCGTTCGTTCGTCTGGGTCCTGCTGCTGGCGCTGGCCGGTGGCCTGGTACTGAACCTGATGCCCTGCGTGCTGCCGATCCTCTCGCTGAAGGTGCTGAGCCTGGCGCAGAGCGGCGAAAGCGCGCAGCGCGCGCGCAGCCACGCGCTCTGGTACACGCTGGGCGTGCTGGTCGCGTTCGCCGTGATCGGCGCGTTGATGGTCGGCCTGCGCGCGATCGGCAATGCCGTCGGCATCGGCTTCCAGCTGCAGCACCCGGGTGTGGTGGCGGCGCTGGCCTACATCATGTTCGCGGTAGGCCTGAGCCTGTCCGGCGTGTTCACCCTGGGCGGCGGCATCGGCAATCTGGGCCAGTCGCTGGCCAGCCGCAGCGGCCCGGCCGGTGACTTCTTCACCGGTGCGCTGGCCTGCGTGGTCGGCAGTGCCTGCGTCGGCCCGTTCATGGGTGGCGCGATCGCCTACGCGTTCATTGCCCCGCCGCTGAAGGCGATGACCGTGTTCCTGTTCCTCGGCCTGGGCCTGGCGCTGCCGTTCCTGCTGATCGGGTTCGTGCCGGCGCTCGCACGCCGCCTGCCCAAGCCGGGCCCGTGGATGGAAACGCTCAAGCACGTGCTGGCCTTCCCGATGTATGCCACCGCGCTGTGGCTGCTGTGGGTGCTGGGCAAGCAGCGTGGCGTGGATGGCATGGCGCTGGTGCTGGGTGGCCTGCTGCTGCTGGCGTTCGGCCTGTGGCTGTTCGAGCGCAACCGCTGGACCGGCTCGCGTGCGGTGACACTGCTGGGCGTACTGCTGGCGATCGGCGCGCTGGTGCCGGCCTGGGGTGTGACCCAGCTCGCACCGCCGGCGCGGGCCGCACAGGCCGCCAGCGACAACGTGGTCGAGTATTCACCGCAGTTGCTGGACCGCCTGCGCGCCGACAACCGGGTGGTGTTCGTCAACATGACCGCCGACTGGTGCGTAAGCTGCAAGGCCAACGAGCGCGCCGTGCTGTCGCGGCCGGAATTCAAGGAACTGCTCAAGCGCACCAACGCGGTGTACATGCGCGGCGACTACACCAATGTCGACCCGCAGATCACCACGTTCCTGGAAGAGCACAAGGCCGTCGGCGTGCCACTGTACGTGGTGTACGGCCCCGGCGCGCCGCCGACCGTGCTGCCGACCCTGCTGACCCAGGCGGTGGTGGAGGAAGCGCTGCTGCGCACCGCACGATGAAGTGGCAACGGCCAGCGCTGCTGTGGACAGCGGTGCTGGCCGCCGGCCTTGGCCTGTGGGCCGGCCATCGATTGACACCGGCGCCGGTGGCGCCTGAGGCCGTGCCGGGAGCGCCTGCTGTGGCGGCTGCCGCACCCACCCTGCAGGTCGGCGAAAGCCTGCCCGCACTGTCGCTGCCGGATCTTGAAGGCCGGCCGCTGGACCTGCGCCAGCACGCTGGCGGTCGCCCGCTGTTGATCAATGTCTGGGCCAGCTGGTGCGCGCCCTGCGTTGAAGAAATGCCCGAACTGGCGCGTTTCGCACATGTCCAGGGCGAGCACGGTGTGCAGGTGCTGGGACTGGCGCTGGATACGCCGGAGGACGTGCGCCGTTTCCTGCAGCGGGTACCGGTGGATTACCCGATCGTGATCGAGACCCCGGGGCCGCGCGATGCCAGCGTGCAGCTTGGCAATACACAGGGCCTGCTGCCCTACAGCGTGCTGTTCGATGCACAGGGGCGGCTGGTGAAGGCGAAGCTGGGACCGTTCGCCCACGGCGAGATCGACAGCTGGGTGAAGTGAGGGGGGGTTTTTGCAGGGCTTGCAGCCCTGCACCCTGCTCAATGCAACGGCAACGGCCAGAGCCAAAGCCAAAGCGGGCTTTCCGTGGGATGGCGGGGCGCTGTGGCTGTGCAGGACACGCCGTAAACCCCCCTCCGGGGTCCGGCCCAGCCGCTGGCGGCTGTGCGTTCGGGCGCTTGCGAAGCAGTGCTTCGCAAGCAAAGCGCCCTCACCCATGGGGGCTCGATGGCGCCATCCATGGCGCCAACGGTCCTGCACAGCCACACCGCCCCACCTTCGACAGATTCCGCCGGCTGTTGGTAGGTGTCGACCTTGGTCGACACATCTGTCAGATATCGAATGAAATTCCGGGGTCAGATCCGTTTTCCTACGGAAAACGGATCTGACCCCAAGAGTATTTCCGACAGATCGCGGAAATCTGTCGAAGGCGGGGTGGGTCCGGTTGAGGGGGCGTGAGCCGCATGGGCCCGAGGCATGCCTCGGGCGGGTTGGGCAGGACGCCCAACCCTGGTCTTGCCGTGTGCGCAGGACAGCGCACACGAGCAAGCGGCGACCGAGCTTACATGGACGTACTTGCAGCGTCCCCCTCAACCGGACCCACCCCGCCAACCCACGGAAAGCCGGCTTTTGACGTTGACGTTGCTCCGGCTTGTAGCGGGTGCAGGGCTGCAAAGCCCTGCAACAAGACCCTCCTTGACCGTAGCCCGTCCGCCACGGAGAATTCCGCGATTAATTCTCATTTGCTGTTGCGCAGGATGCGGGCGGCAGCCTTCGGGGCCCCCTCCTTCGATGTTCAAGAACGTCCTGTTCCAACTGCACTGGCTGCTGGGCATCACCGCCGGCGCCGTACTGGCCGTGATGGGCCTCAGCGGCGCCGTGCTGTCCTTCGAGGATGAGCTGCTGCGAGCGGCCAACCCCGGCTTCGCCGAGATCGCTGAACACCATGCTGATGGCCAGCTTCCGCTCGAACTCAGCGAACTGGCAACGCTGCTGCAGGCCGGCGGTGATCGCCCCCTACAGCGCCTGCGCGTGGATGCCACCGGCCAGCGACCGTCGGTGGCGCGCTTTGCTGGCGGCAAGGAACACTGGGTGTACTTCGACCCCTACAGCGGTGAGCGCTTCAGCGCCCTGCGCGGGCAGGCGCTCTTTGACTTCGTCGAGGACCTGCATCGGCATCTTGCCGCCGGTGAGCGCGGCAAATGGATCACCGGCAGCTGCGCCATCGCCCTGGTGTTCTTCACCTTGTCCGGGCTCTACCTGCGCTGGCCACGACGCTGGTGGCACTGGCGCAGCTGGCTGGCAGTGGAGTGGAAGCGCAGTGGACGCGGCTTCCTGTGGAGCCTGCACTCCGTGGCCGGCACCTGGGTGCTGTTGATCTACCTGATGAGTGCGCTGACCGGCCTGTGGTGGTCCTTCGACTGGTACCGCAGCGCCGCCAACACCCTGCTGGGCGTCGCACCGGCCGCCAAACACAAGGTCGCCGCCGACGCCGCCCTGGACCTGGAGCGCATCGAAGCCACGCTGTATGCGCTGCCCGGCGTGCGCACCGGCTACATCGACCTGCGTCTGCCGGAGAAACCGGGGCAGGTACTGAATGTGCGCGTGATGGCCGGTGACCCGTCGCAGCGCGGTGGGCGGCATGACCGCGCGCACGATCTGCTGCAGCTGGATCCGGCCAGCGGGGCCATCCTCGATTCACGCCCCTACGCGCGCCAGGGCACCGGAGGACAGCTGGCCACCAGCGTGTTCGCATTGCACTCGGGCAGTTACTTCGGCATGCCCGGGCGGGTGGTGGTGATGCTCAGCAGCCTGGGCATGAGCCTGTTCTTCATCACTGGCTGGCTGCTGTACCTGGACCGGCGCCGCAGCCAGTGCGCTGCGCGCGGGCTGCGCAAGTCGCTGCCAGCAACACCTGCAGATGGCAATGGCACGCCGTGGCTGGTGGTGCATGCCAGCCAGAGCGGACTGGGCGAACAACTCGCATGGCGCGCTGCCGCGCAGCTGCAAGCATCCGGCCATGCAGTGCAGGTTCTGCCGCTGGCCCGCGTCGATGCCGCGCGGCTGGCACGCACCGCACAGGCATTGTTCGTGCTGAGCACCTTTGGTGATGGCGAACCTCCGGATGCGGCGCGGGGCGCTGCGCGACGGCTGCTGGCACAAGCGCCGGATCTGTCGGGCCTGCAGTTCGGCCTGCTCGCCCTGGGTGACCGCCAGTACCCGCATTACTGCGGCTTTGGCCGCCAATTCGATGGCTGGCTGCTGGGCAACGGGGCACGTGCGCTGTTCGAGCGCATCGATGTCGATGCCGCTGCGATACCGGCGCTGCGCCAGTGGCAGCAACATCTCGGCGCGCTGACCGGCATCGCCACCGATGACAGCGTGTTGCCGACCGCGACGCAGATGCACGAGTGGCGCCTGCTCGGCCGTGACCGCCTCAATCCAGGCAGCGTGGGCGGCGCCATCTGGCACATCCGTCTTGCGCCACCGGCCGATGTGCAGTGGCAGGCGGGCGACATCCTGCACATCGCGCCCCGCCACAACGCGCGGCACGCCGTTGCGGTGCTGAAGGCACATGGGCTGGATCCCCAGCAGCCGCTGCTGATTGACGGCCAGCCGCGCACGCTGTTGGCGCTGGCCAGCGAGCGCGAGCTGCCCGATGCCGATGCTGCGCTGGCGGTGCAGGATGCCTGCCTCTGGCTGGCAGGGCTGCCACTGCTGCCGGGGCGCGAGTACTCCATCGCATCCTGTACGGATGACGGTGCGGTCGAACTGGTGGTACGGCTGGTCCATGACGAAACCGGACGCACCGGCCTGGGTTCGGGCTGGCTGTCGCTGCATGCGCCTGTCGGTGCCAGCATCGTGGCCCGTGTGCACCGCAACCCCGGTTTCCATCGCGTTGGCGGTGCGCCAATGGTGCTGATCGGCAATGGCACCGGCATCGCGGGCCTGCGCAGCCTGCTGCGCGAAGCCGCGCATGCAGGTGAGCACGGGCACTGGCTGCTGTTCGGCGAACGCCAGCGCGCGCACGACTTCCTGTTCGCCGATGAGATCGAAGCGTGGCAGGGCGATGGCCATCTCGCGCGGGTGGACCTGGCGTTCTCGCGCGATGGTAAGGGCGGCTATGTGCAGGATCGCCTGCGTGCAGCAGCCGATGCCCTGCGCGACTGGATGCAGCGCGGTGCGGTCATCCACGTCTGCGGTTCGCTGCTGGGCATGGCCGAAGGTGTGGACCAGGTGCTGCGCGAAGCACTGGGTGATGAAGCAGTGGAAACGCTGCTGGAGAACGGCCGCTACCGCCGCGACGTGTATTGATTCCTGCCAGCGCGCATTGGCCCGAGCCGAGCATGGGCTCGGCTCTACAGTGTGCCTGCAGCCGATGTAGAGCCGAGCCGACGCTCGGCTGATTCCCGGCCAGCCGACAAGGAACCGCAGGCTAGGCCGCCGCAGCGCGCGCCTGTGGCATCGACTGCAGACGGAACGCGCCCACCGCTTCGGCCAGCGCGTGTACCTGCGCCTGCATCTGCGCGGTGGAGGCACCAGCCTCTTCCACCAGGCTGGCGTTGCGCTGGGTGCTGGCTTCCATCTGCACGATGGTCTGCTTCACCTGCGCGATGCCGGCATGCTGGTCCTGCGATGCACTGCGGATACCGGCCAGCAGCTCGGCCAGCTGCTGCACGCTGCCAACGATCTCGCCCATCGTGATGCCCGCCTGCTCGGCCTGCTGGTTGCCCTGGCCAACACGCGCCACCGAATCCTCGATCAGTCCTTTGATCTGCTTGGCCGCTTCGGCACTGCGCTGGGCCAGCAGGCGCACTTCCGCAGCCACCACGGCGAAGCTGCGGCCCTGCTCACCTGCGCGCGCAGCTTCCACCGCGGCATTCAGCGCGAGGATGTTGGTCTGGAAAGCGATGCCATCGATCAGCTGGGTGATGTCGCCGATCCGCCGCGAGGCCTCGCTGATGCCATGCATGGTTGCGACCACCTGGCCGACGGCCTTGCCACCGCGCTGGGCCACCGCGGCCGCCCCCTGCACCAGGGCATCGGCGCGGCCCGCGGCATCGGCATTGCGGCCAACGGTGTCGGTCAACTCGTGCATCGACGCTGCCGTCTCTTCCAGGTTGGCCGCCTGCTGTTCGGTACGCTGCGACAGATCATGGTGACCGGCAACGATCTCACCCACACCGGTGTCGAGGCTGGACGTCGCCTGCTGGATGCGGGTGACGATGCGGCCCAGTTGCGCGACCGTGGCGTTGGCATCGTCGCGCATGCGTGCGAACACGCCCTGCAGCTCACCTTCCATGCGCACGCTGAGGTCACCACGGGCCAGCGCCGCCAGAAGCGCCTGCAGATCGCCGAGGTTGGTCTCGAAGGTCGCCAGCAGGCGGTTGATGCTGGTCGACAACGTGCGCACGAAGCCCTGTTTTCCCTCCAGCGCGATGCGGCCGTGCAGGTCGCCATGTGCGGCGGCGTCGACCAGTGCTGCCACTTCGGTTTCCAGCAGCGTTTCCAGCGCGCGGCTGCGCCACTCCACTGCCACGCCGAGGAAATGCCCTTCGTCGGTGATGGCATTGGCGATCAGCTGGTAGCGCACGCCGGCATGGCCGATCTCGCGCTCCTCGCGCTGGCGTACGCCGGCCAGGCTGGCCAACGCCGGATGCAGGCGTACCGCGTCGCTGCCCACCAGCGCTTCGTTCGGCAGTTCAAGCAGCTGCAGCAATGCCGGGTTGGCGTAGGCGACCTGCCCTTCCGCATCGATCACCATCAGGCCGGTCTGCGCGCTATCCAATGCCTGGCGCACGCGGGTGTTGCCGCGGGCCACCGCACGCTCGATCTCGATGCGCGCGCGCAGGCGCTGCTGCATGTCGACCAGGCGCTGGGCCAGTTGGCCGATCTCGTCGTTGGCGTTGTAGACGCGCAGGGTGGTGTCGAGGCGGTCGTCGGCGATGTCGCTGGCGAAGCGCAGGGTGTCCTGGATCGGCCGGCGCACCGCACGCAGCACCAGCACCAGGCTGGTGATCAGCACGCCGGCCACCAGCAGCAGGGTCAGTGCGAACAGCACGCTCATGGTGCGCGCGCCGGCCTGCTGGCGTGCCTGCGCCCTGGCCAGCGCCGCCACCTGCGCCCGCTGGAATGCGGCCAGTGCAGGCGCTACGTCCGCAGCGGCACCCAGCAGCGACTGCGCTTCCACATCCAGGCCGACACGGGCAGCGGCATACCCCAGCAATGCGGCCTGATACGCCTCCATCCCGGTGCGCAGGGTGTCCTGCACATCCGCAGGCAGGCCCGCCAGCGCGAGGTCGAACGGCAGCTTCTCCTCGCTGGCGCGGTCGGCGTGGGTGGAATCACCGTCGAGCAGCAGCAGTGCCTCCTGCCTTCGCATCTTCTGCAGGGACAGCGCCAGCGCGGGCCGTTGCTGCACATCCACCTGCGCCTGCAGAGTGTCGGCGGCCTGCTGCAGCTGCGCAGCGAGGCCGGCATCACCACGGCCCATCTCGTCGACCCGTTCGAACAGGGCGGCCACACCCTGCGAGAACGCGTCGGCGGCTTCGGTCAGCGCCTGCAGGGCCTTGCGCCGGCCAGCATCCATCGGCATCGCGCGCAGCGCCTGCAGATCGGTCTGCAACGCCTTCTGCGTGGCCAACAGCTGCGCGCGGTCGGCATCATCGAAACTGCGTGCGTACTGGGCCTGCAGGCGACGCGCTTCGGCCACCCGCGTGGACAGACTGGCAGCCAGATCGCTGCCGCGCTGGTAGCTGGCCTGGCTGCGCGCAGCCAGTGCGTTGGCATGGCCAGTCCAGGCGTAGACAGCAGCGATCGCCACCAGGCCCAGGCCGCAGATCCACAGTGTGGCCTTGAGCTTGTTGGCCACGCTGAGCCGATGTGGCTGCAGCCAGCGCAGCAGCCCAGGGGACGCCGAGTGCAACGCAGCAAGGCGCGTGCGCAGGGACCGGAGGTGGGGGACAACGGCCGACATGACAGACTCCAGGCGGAAAGACGCATCTGTATCGGCCTGACTCAGGACAACTTTAGGGCTTTCTTCGTCTGCGTCCCCCCATCGCTGGTGGACGCGGCCTTTGTACCGGGTGCAGGCGACGGAGGCATGACACGGCCGCCGCGCTTGACCTCAACCCCGGTTGGGGGAGCACAGTGGGCATCCCTCCCCCGCCCGGTGTCTCCATGACGACGCTCGATGTCCCCCGCTACCTGCAGCGCCTGCAGCTGGATGCACCGCCACCGCTGACGCTGGCGGGCCTGACCCTGCTGCAGCAGCGCCACAACGCACTGCTGCCGTTCGAAACCCTCAGCTGCCTGCTGCGCGATGCAGTACCGATCGACCTGGACAGCGTGCAGCGCAAGCTGCTCGACGACCGTCGTGGCGGCTACTGCTTCGAACTCAATGGCGGCCTGCTGGCACTGCTGCAGGCGCTGGGCTTCGATGCACAGCCGTTGAGCGCGCGCGTGCTGCTGGCCGCCCAGGACGGCGAACTGACCGCACGCACCCACCTGCTGCTGCGCGTGCAGGTGGACGGCGATGACTGGCTGGTGGATGCCGGTTTCGGCAGCCTGACCCCGACCGTGCCGCTGCGCCTGCATGATCCGCAGCCACAGGCCACGCCGCACGAGCGCTACCTGCTGCGCCGACTGCCTGGCAACGGTGATTTCGTGCTGTCGGCCGAGTCCCACGATGGCTGGCGGGCGATGTATCGGTTCGACCTGCAGGCGCCGGCACCAATCGACAACGTGGTGGGCAACTGGTACGTATGCACCCATCCCGATTCCAGCTTCCCCGGCCAGCTGCGCGCATCGCTGACCGGGCCGGACTGGCGCCGCACGATCGGCAGCGGCAACTACACCGAGTACTGCCCCGGGCAGGCACCGGACAAGCGTCCGCTGCACGATGTGGGCGACGTGCGCGAGGTACTGCAGCAACGCTTCGGCATGCAGTTGCCCGAAGACCCGCGGCTTGACCCGGCGATCAATGACTGGCTGGAGCGCTCGCGCGCCGCAACCTTGTAGCGCCGAGCCCATGCTCGGCTGAGCTTGGGCTGCTGGGTCAACAGCAGCCGAGCATGGGCTCGGCTCTACGCAACCGCGCGCGCCTGCAGCGCAATACGGTTGCCTTCACTGTCGAAGATCTCGGCCACGCGCCAGTCGCCCGCGTCGGCCGGTCCGAAGCGCAGCGCAGCGCCCGCTTGCAGTGCACGCTCCAGGCTCACCTCCAGGTCATCGACGCCGATGTAGATGCGCGCACCGTGGACGGAGGGCAGATAGTCGGCCCCCCGCACCAGCGCCATGCTGGCACAGGCGGCCTCATCGGAAAACGGCAGGTAGGCCATCCGGCAGTCGTGCTGCAGGATCGGTTCGTCCACCGCCACCTGCAGCCAGTGCTGGTAGAACGTGATGGCCCGGGCCAGGTCAGTGACCGGTATCTCGACGTGCAGGATGGGGTTCATGTCCGCAGCATAACCGGACACTGGTAGCCCCTTGCAGGGCAGCAATGGCATGCTGGGAGCGCCCTCAGCGCGGAGTCCTGCATGTCCCTGTCCGACCATCGACGTACGCTGGCACCGCACGGCTTCCTGCGCGTGGCGATCAACCTGGGCAACCCTGTGCTGGCACAGGGCGATGCGCGCTCACCGCGCGGTCCATCACTGGAACTGGCGACCGCGTTGGCGCAACGGATGGGCGTGCAGGCCCGCTTCACCTGCCACGACGCCGCAGCCTCGGTGGTTGCCGCGGCCGCCGAAGATGCCTGGGATCTGGCCTTCCTGGCGATCGATCCGGCGCGTGCCGACCGCATCGCCTTCAGCGCCCCCTATGTGGAGATCGAAGGCACCTACCTGGTGCGCGAGGACAGCCCTGCGCAGCAGGTGGCCGACCTCGACCGCGAGGGGCTGCGCATCGCGGTGGGCCGCGGTGCAGCCTACGACCTGTTTCTCAGCCGTGAACTGCGCCAGGCGATGATCGAGCGAGCTGAGACGTCGGCGGCGGCCATCACCCTGTTCGATCAGCAGCGCCTGGATGCCGCGGCCGGTGTGCGTCAGCCGCTGGCGGCCTGGGCGAAGGCACATCCCGGCCATCGGGTGCTGGCCGACCGTTTCACCGTGATCCAGCAGGCGGTCGCGGCGCCGGCCTCGCGCCCCGCCGATGCACTGCGGGCGCTGTTCGAGGAAGTGGAAGCGATCAAGGCGGGCCCGTTGCTGGAGGAAGCGTTCGCGCGTGGCGGGCAGGCGGTCACGCTGGTACGGTGACTGCGGGACACATGCAGTCGAGCATGGCTCGACTCTACAAATGCGCGTCTGCCATGTGTCGCACATGCTCAGCAGCCTGCGCGTGCAACCAGTCGCGGAAGGCGAGGAAGCCGCGATGGCTGGCCGAGCGCTGCGGGTACACCAACCAATGCGGCCACGCCGTCTTCAGGCGCTGGCTGGACAGTGCGACCAGCTGGCCGGAGTCGAGCAGCAGCCTCGCCCGCGTCACTCGGCCGAGGGCCACGCCGTCCAGAGCGGCGCGATGGTGCGCCTCCGAATCATCCAGCACCGCCACGAACCGCGCCGGCGCACTCTGCCCACTCAATGCAAACCACGCGCCCCAGGCGCCGTCCGGATCACCCAGCAGCGGCCACTGGTTCAGCGGCACGCGCTCGATCCCTCCCATGCGTTCGATCAGCGCCGGGCTGGCCATCGGCAGCAGCCATTCATCGAACAACGGTTCCACCACCAGGCCCGGCCATTGCCCGCTGCCCAGACGCAGCGCGGCGTCGAACTGGCGCTGCCGCTCGAAATCGACCAGTCGCTCGCTCGACTGCAGGTTGATCTCGATCTGTGGGTGCTCAGCCACGAAATGACCCAGGCGCGGTACCAGCCACGCCGACGCCATCGACGGCACCGCGCTGATCGTCAGCACGTGCTCGGCACGCGCCGCATAGGGCTGGAAGGCTTCGTTGATCGCATCCAGGTGCGGCCCCACCTGGTCGAGCAGGCGCTGTCCCTCCAGGGTGAGCGAGACACCCCGCGGCCGGCGGATCAGCAGCGGCTGCCCGAGCCGCTCTTCCAGTTGCCGCATCTGATGGCTGAGCGCGCTGACGGTCAGGTTCATCGACGCTGCCGCACGCGACAGGTTGCCCAGCCGGGCGGCAGCCACGAAGCCCTGCAGGGCATGGAGCGGAGCACGGGACATCAGGCTTGAAATCCTCTCACGTCACGCTTGCGGAAATGTCGCTTCTTGCCGCTTCATGCTGCCCGTATCGTGCAATCCACTCAAGTGGAGGCGCGCTCATGAACATCTTCGGCGGTTTGTTGTTCCTGCACGGCCACGTGGCCAGCGCCGAGCTGGCACGCCAGCTGGCCGGCCCGTCCACACCGGCTCCGCCGCGCGCGCCGCAACCGGCCACGCCGGTTCAGCGGCCGCGAACCCGTTGAACGCTCTTCAACCTGCATACCAGCGTTGGACGTGTTCAGGCAGCCACGGCATTGGATCGATATCCAATGCCCGACAACCGTCGAGGGTGTCCCGCAGCACACCCTCGCCGGGGCCGCCCGGCATCCGCAGGCCTTCCTCTTCCGGAAGCTGCACCGCCGCCCAGTCGTGCAGCCGGTCCATGCGCAAGCGCAGCGCAGCCCGCAGCCATGCCTTCAGCGGGAAACAGCGATAGCCCTGTTCGCCCAACGCATCAACCGCGAGCAACAACGCCTGGTTGGCACCACGTACCCACTCGGTGTGGCCTCCGGCCTTGTCCTGGACCGTCATCGGCGCCGGTGCGCGGTGCGCCTTGAACGGCGAACGCAGCTGCAGCTCCAGATCCCGCGCATCGCGCTCGCTTTCCGCTTCCACCAGTGCACCGGCGTCGAGGTCGAAGAACTCGAACCAGCGCCGGTGCAATGCGCTGATGCGTCCGAGCGGATCACGTGAAAAGCCGATCTTCGCGTAGTCTTCCCACGCACAGGGGAAGACATAGGCAAAGACACGACCGTCGATGCGGATATCCGATTGCATGTGCGCAGGCTGCCTCGTCAACAGCCCGGGCGCAACCGGGCGGTACCGTGTGCACTGCGGCGCTTGGGCAGTGCGGCTTCATGCAGCCGCTGCGGACTATCCTTGCTGGCTGTCGCTGTCACCACCGCCGCCATGCCCTCTGCTGCACCTGCCCCCCCTACCGGCCTCGTCCATCACTCTGGAAGCTGCCACCTTTGCGGTGATTCACCGGTACAACGCGGACATCGCCAGGCAACCGGCTTCGCTGACCAAGCTGATGACCGCCTATGCGGCTTACGAATGTGTGGAAGAGCGCGGGCGTTCGTGGGACGACGAAGTCCCCATCGCCGCCGACGACGTGCATGCGGTCGCCGACGATGAAACGCGCATGGGCCTGGTGCCCGGCGAGACAATCTCCCTGGCGCGCCTGCTGGAAGGGTTGATGGTGGTTTCCGGCAATGACGCTGCATTGGCGATCGCGCGCCACCTGGACGGATCGCAGGCGGCATTCCTGGAACGCATGAACCGGCACGCACGCCAGCTCGGGCTGGGCAGCACCTGTTTTGCCAGCGTGTCGGGCATCACCACACCGCACCATGCCTCCAGCGCGCGCGACATGGCGGTGCTGGCCGCCCGCCTGTTGAACGATCATCCGCAGATCCTGGCGATCACCGCGCAGCGCGCGTTCGCCCATGGCAGCTTCAACCGCAGCAACCAGAACGCCCTGCTCGGCGAAGACGGCGTGGACGGCTTGAAGACCGGCTACACCCAGGCCGCAGGCTTCTGCCTGGCCGCCACCGCGTGCCGGCCAGTACCCGGGCGGGACCAGCCGGTACGGCTGATCACCGTGGTGCTGGGCTCTGCAAGCCGCGACGCGCGCGACGCACTGGTGCGCGACCGGCTGGCCGCGGGATTCGCCGCTCTGGCCGGCGGCTGACCGCTCGTGCGGCTCAGCGCCGCTTGACCGTCGCCACGATCAGCCGCTGCAGCTCGGCCACGGCACCGGCCTTGTCCAACGCGCCGGCAACAACACCCTCTGAAAGGGCTTCAGCCGCACCGAGGATGGCCCAGCGCCCCGCCAGCGACACCGTGCCGCCGGTTGCGAACGGGCCCAGCCAGACCTGGCAGTTGTCGATGAAATCCTGCTGGTAGCGCCGTCGCACCTCATACAGTTCCGGCGCCCCCACCAGCGCGGCGAGGATGCCTTGCACTTCGCTGCCCTGGCTGAGGACGCAGTCGATGTAGCCGGAGGCGATGGCCGCCGCCCGATCGACCAGTTGCGCCCGGGCGCGGCCGATGCGCTCGTGGAAGACCACGGTCTGGCGTCCGTCATAGTCATCGTAGAGCGCCGCCAGCAAGCCATTGCGGGTCACGAAGTGATCGTAGGCCACAGGCTTGGTCACGCCCGCCGCCTCGGCCAGCCGCCCCAGCGTCAACGCTCCGGTACCTTCTCCGCGAACCAGTGCCCAGGCCACATCCAGCAACTGGCGGGTGCGTTGCTCCCGGGTCATTCGGCGGCGCGTGGGGGTGGCGTTGGCGGGCATCGGCGGAGCACGGCGATCAGCGCATCGGAACACCGATTTTACGGCCGATCGCCAGCGCGGTCTGCAGATGCGCTTCAGCGGCACCGGTATCGGCGTCCAACAGCAGGTCGGACGACAGCACGCGTGCGCCGCAATAGTCGAAGATGCCCATGTCGATCTGCGTCCTCATTGCCGCGTCGTAGCCACGACGTTCGACCATGGCTGCGTCGGCGCCGCCCAGCGCCACCAGATGCACATTCAGGCGCTGCAGCTTCTTCACCAGCCTGCCCTGCGCGTCCTGCGCGTAGGCCCAGTCGTTGGTGAACACACGGTCGATCCAGCCTTTCAGCAGCGCCGGGAACGACCACCAGTACAACGGGAACACCAGCACCAGCGTATCGGTGGCATCCAGCCTCGCGTGCTCGGCAGCGACATCGGCGGGTACCGCGCCTGTGCTGCGGAACAACGCCTGGTCCTGCGGGTTGAAGCGCGGATCGAAGCCTTCGGCCATCAGGTCGGCATAGGCCACGGTGTTGCCGGTGTCGGCCGCGGCAATGGCATCACCGATGCGACGCGCCATCGCGTGGGTCAGTGAACCGGGCTCAGGGTGGGCGATGACAATGAGGCTGTGCATGGGGATCTCCAGACATCAATACCTACCAATGGTAAGTATCGATTCCGGGGAAACCAGCGCCACCGATGGGACGCTGTTTTCGCGTCCAACGTATAGTGCGGCGGTTCCCGCTGAGCTGCCCGACGATGCACCGGTATCTGCTTGCCCTTCTGCTGGCCCTGCCGATGGCAATGGACGTTACGCCCGCGCTGGCCGGTGAACTCAGTCCGGAAGACTCGGCCGCATTGCGCAAGGAGGTGCAGGCGATGATGGGCGCCTTCGCCCGTGGCGATACCGAGCTGATCATCGCGCGTACCCATCCCAGCCTGAAGCAGCTGGCCGGTGGCGACGAGGCCTATGCGCGGGCGACCCGCGACACGGTGAAGGCGCTGCGCAAGGCCGGCGTCACCATCATCAGCGACGAGGCAGGCGTGCCGGGCCGCACCTATGCGGCCGGTGACGAGGAAGTCTGCTTCGTACCGCGCCAGTCACTGCTGCGCGTGCGCGAAGCGCCGATGCGCAGCACGTCATTCATGGTTGCTGTGCGACGCGTCGGTACAACGCAATGGCGCTATCTGGACGGCGCGGCGATGCTGGACAACCCGGCACTGCTGCGGCAACTGCTGCCGGCACTGGAGCCGGGCGTGACGCTGCCCAGGGGTGGGATGGAAGCGCTGTAGTCGCAGGCGCGCGTCCATCCACGCCCGGGCTGGATCCATTGCAGGCCTGGGTGTGTGTCAGCGGAACAGCGCGTTCAACGCCGCGCCCGAAGCCGCCTGCTGCAGGCCATCGAAGCGTCCGTCCTGCACGATCGGCTGGGTCGCCTGCATCAACCCACCCCACGCAGCTCGCGCCAGCGCACCGCCCAGGCTGACCCGTCGCACGCCGAGTGCGGCGATGTCCTGCAGTCTCAGCGGTGTCGGTCCACCCACCAGCAGGTTCACCGGCTTCGCCCCCGCAGCGGCGACCACCGCGCTGATCTGTTCGCGCGTGCTGATGCCCGGTGCATACAGCACATCGGCGCCGGCCTCGGCATAGGCGCGCAGGCGCTGCAGGGTGTCCTCCAGATCCGGTACGCCAACGAAGAAATTCTCGGCCCGCGCGACCAGCAGCACATCGCCCCCCGCGCGGTCGATGGCCGCACGTGCTGCACACAGTCGCTCGACCGCCTGCCCGATCGGCCGCAGCGGCGCATCGGCCACGCCGCTGGCGTCCTCGATCGACAGCGCCGCGATACCGGTGTCGATGGCCGCCGCCACCGCCTCGCCCACTGCCTGTGGCGTGGCGCCGAAGCCATCACCGAAATCGGCGTTCAACGGCAGCGGTGTCGCGGCCGCCATCAGCCGCAGATGTTCCAGTGTGGCCTGCAGCGAAACCGCCCCATCCGGCCGCCCTTCACTCCAGGCGCAGCCGGCACTGGTCGTGGCCAGTGCCTGGAAGCCCTGCCGCTGCAGGTAGCGGGCGCTGCCCACGTCCCACGGATTGGGCAGCACGAAGCAACCCTGCGCGTGCAGCTTGCGGAAAAACGCGCGCTTTTGCTGTGTGTCGGCATCGGGCGAGATCATGGAAGGTCTCCGGGGCGGCAGACCTGCACCCTAGCCCGCCCAGCGGCCACGCTCAACGACAACGGGGCGCACCTGCATGAGGTGATGCCCCCTGCTTATTGGACGCTGTGGATGCGGGTGCCCGAGCGTGCTTGCCTGCCCACACGATGCCGCCACGGAGCCCTTCATGCACCCGGACCCGCAGACCCTCACCGATGACACCCACTGGGCCGACCTGCTCTCGCCCGCACGCCGACGCCTGATCGCTTCGGCGGGTCTGGCCGCTGGCGGCCTGGCCAGTGCCTCGACCGCCGCCGCAGCACCGCGCGGCAACGACGCGGTGAACACCACCGAGCCTGGCCGCCCCGGCTTCCGCGCCATCGTGCCGCCAGCACCGGAAGGGCGCAGCCCCTGGGGCCAGGCCACGGCCAGCGAGCCTACCCCGCGCCCGGCCAGCGTGCGTCCCGGCGAGGCCACGCTTCCCACGCGCCCGCGCGCCTACACCGACATCAAGAGCTACCACGCTCACATCTACTTCGATGAGGACAGCTTCGAAAAGGCCGCGCTGCTACGGCGCTGGGCCGCCGAGCGATTCCCGGTGGAGCTGGGCAACTGGAACCTTGAGCCGCGTGGGCCGCATGTCACGCCCTCGTTCTATTTCGGCTTTACCAACGACCTGCTCCCCGTGCTGGTGCCCTGGCTGCAGCTCAACAGCCTGGGCCTGACCATCCTGATCCATCCCAACACCGGCGACGGTCGCGCCGATCATCTGCATTACGCGTTGTGGGTGAACCGCGCGCAGCCGGTGAACGCGTACAACTGGCCGGCACCGAAGCCTGGGGAACGGGAGCCGCTGGAAGAGGTGTTCCCGAACGTGGTGCCGACGGTGCCGCTGGAGACCTGACCCGCCCTTCCGGTGGGTGCGTGGCTTGCTGCATATGGAACTTCCTTCATCCACGCATGGCGTGGATCTACTGACCGCCGGCCCCGTCGCCCGCGCTTGGCGCGGATCCCCCGGCGTGGCCCTTGCCGCCATCGTCGGCCTACGTGCATCCATCCACCGCCCGCACGGCATTCAGCGCGCCTTGATCCGCCGCCCCGCATAGGGCCGCAAGCGCTTCCGCAGATTTCAAACGTTCGATTGAAACACTGCAAACTTCGCCGAACTGGACAGCATCCGCCGGTTCCGCCAGACTGCCGCCCTTTCCCGTCTTCCGGATCCCATGGCGAAGCTGCTGGTCCTGCACGGCCCCAACCTCAACCTGCTCGGCACCCGCGAGCCGGAGGTCTACGGCCACACCACGCTGGCCGACATCGACCAGGCCCTGGTTGCCCAGGCCTCGGCCGCCGGGCACGCCGTAGAGAGCCTGCAGTCCAACGCCGAGCATGTACTGGTGGACCGCGTGCAGGCCGCACGCAACGACGGCACTGCCTTCATCCTTATCAACCCCGCCGCGTTCACCCACACCTCAGTGGCCTTGCGCGATGCGCTGGCGGCGGTGGCGGTGCCGTTCATCGAAATCCACCTGTCCAACCCGCATACCCGCGAACCGTTCCGCCAGCACAGCTACTTCAGCGACAAGGCGATGGGCGTGGTGTGCGGCTTCGGTGCCGACAGCTACCGCTACGCGATGGACGCGGCGCTGCTGCGGGTATCCGCCACCTGATTGTCGACCCGGGCGCCCACGGCGCTCTCCTCACCTAGAAGAAACCAAAGAGGCCCTCATGGATCTGCGCAAAATCAAGAAGCTGATCGACCTGCTGGAAGAGTCGAACCTGGCTGAGATCGAAATCAAGGAAGGCGAAGAGTCGGTGCGCCTGTCGCGCGCGCCGGTGGCCGGCTACGCCGCCCCGGTCGCCGCCCCGGTGTATGCCGCTCCGGCCGCTCCGGCGGCGCAGGCGATGCCGATGCAGTCGCCGACCGAAGCCTCCACCGGCGGCACCGCCAAGCCGGGCCCGGCACTGCCGGAAGGCCACGTGCTGCGCTCGCCGATGGTCGGCACCTTCTACGCCTCGTCCGCCCCGGACAAGCCGGCCTTCGTCACCGTTGGCCAGCAGGTCAAGGAAGGCGAGACCCTGGCCATCATCGAAGCGATGAAGATGTTCAACCCGATCGAAGCCGACACGTCCGGCACCATCGTCGCCATCCTCGGCGAGAACGGCCAGCCGGTCGAATTCGACCAGCCGCTGTTCGTGATCGGCTGAGGGGCACGCCATGCTCGACAAAGTCGTCATCGCCAACCGAGGGGAGATCGCGCTGCGCATCCTGCGCGCGTGCCACACCCTCGGCATTCGCACGGTGGCCGTGCACTCCACGGTCGACCGCAACCTCAAGCACGTGGCCATGGCCGACGAGTCGGTCTGCATCGGTCCGGCGCCGTCGCCGCAGAGCTACCTCAACATCCCGGCCCTGATCGCCGCCGCTGAAGTCACCGACGCCCAGGCCATTCACCCGGGCTACGGCTTCCTTTCGGAGAACGCCGACTTCGCCGAACGCGTGGAGGAGTCCGGCTTCATCTTCATCGGCCCCAAGGCCGACACCATCCGCATGATGGGTGACAAGGTCGAGGCCATCCGCGCGATGAAGGCCGCCGGCGTGCCGTGCGTGCCCGGTTCGGGCGGCCCGCTGGGTGATGACATCGTCGCCAACACCAAGATCGCCCGCGAGATCGGTTACCCGGTCATCATCAAGGCGGCCGGCGGTGGCGGTGGTCGCGGCATGCGCGTGGTGCACGCCGAAGCCTCGCTGAAGACCTCGATCGAAACCACCAAGAGCGAGGCCAAGGCCGCGTTCGGCAATGGCGAGGTCTACATGGAGAAGTTCCTGGAGAATCCGCGCCACGTGGAAATCCAGGTGCTGGCCGACGGCCAGGGCAACGCCATCCACCTGGGCGAGCGTGACTGCTCGATGCAGCGCCGCCACCAGAAGGTGGTGGAAGAAGCGCCGGCACCGGGCATCACCGCCGAGCAGCGCGAGCAGATCGGCAAGGTGTGCGTGGAAGCCTGCATCCGCATTGGTTATCGCGGCGCCGGCACCTTCGAGTTCCTGTACGAGGACGGCCGCTTCTACTTCATCGAGATGAACACCCGCATCCAGGTGGAGCATCCGGTCACCGAAATGGTCACCGGCATCGACCTGGTGGCCGAGCAGCTGAAGATCGCCGCCGGCCAGAAGCTGTCGATCAAGCAGAGTGACGTGGTGCTGACCGGCCATGCCATCGAATGCCGTATCAACGCCGAGGATGCAGAAACCTTCGTGCCGAGCCCGGGCACCATCACCGGCTTCCATCCGCCGGGCGGTCCCGGCGTGCGCGTGGACACCCACATCTACAGTGGCTACCGCGTGCCGTCGAACTACGACTCGATGATCGGCAAGCTGATCGTGCACGGCCCGGACCGCGAAACCGCCATTGCCCGCATGCGCGTGGCACTGAGCGAAATGGTGGTCGATGGCATCAAGACCAACGTCGCGCTGCAGCAGCGGATCATGCGCGACAAGGGCTTCCAGGCCGGTGGCCAGAACATCCACTACCTGGAAAAGCGTCTTGCCGAGCGCAAGAACAAGCCGATCGCACTGACCTGATCGGCGCCGCGTGCTGGACATGAAAAGGGCGGGGATATCCCCGCCCTTTTCCATTGCTGCAGCGCCGAGCCCATGCCCGGTGCTACAGCAGGCGCATCAGCGCTTGTCGGCAGCTTCGGCCGGGATCTGCGAGTTCGCCAGCGGACGCACGCCGTTGGGCGAGGTCGGGTCGACGATCACCATGGTCTCGGTCGAACCATCCGGCCACACCACCTGGAAGGTGCTGCCCGCCGGCAGCGACGCAAACGGCATGCCGCTCTGCGCCCGATAGACCGCAGCCACCTGGCTGGCACCGGCACGGCGCACGTCTTCCTGCGCCTTCACAGTAGTCAGTTCCACCTTCGACAGATGCCGGTAGCGATCTTCATAGGTATCGATCATCAACAGGCCAACGGCGCCGGCCGAGTAGGCCACGAACAGGGCCACCCAGAACCAGAACTTGGCCCCGTGCAGGAATCGGCGGTAGTTCATTGCTCGTTCCTCTTTCCAACCAATCGCTTGATCCATTCCTTCATCTTCCCAGCGCCCTGCCGCGATACCGCAGCGTCATACACGAAATCCCGGAAATCCTGCGTACCATCCTGCGAACAGATCCCTCCGTTCGCACAAAAACTGTTGACCAGCACACTGTCTGCCCCACACGGTAGACCGAGTTCGCAGGCCGCGAGCCGCCATGCGAGTTCACTCAGCTGCTCGCCCGCCACCAGCCCGCTGAGCGCGCGGTCACCCGAGGCACGCACGCCCATCCCCGGTGCGATGGCCATGAAGGCCTCCGGGTCACGCGAGGTGCGCACCCGTTCAACCAGGTCACGGCGGTACTCGGGGCTGTCCTGCAGCGGTTCGCCCTCGGCGAACAGCGCAGCCTCGGCAGCCAGGTTGCCCTGTGCAGCCGCCTTGCGCCGTTCGGACAGCACCAGGGCCGTGCCCAGCTTGTCGCCCGGCACGAACCCGCCGCAACGCTGCGCGACGCGTTCGCGCGCCTGCACCATCGCCGGTGCGGCAGTCAGGCCCAATCCGGCCAGCACGTTGTTGTCCAGGCGGTAGCCACCCGGATCGACCGCATACTGCGCGCAATAGTCGTAGACACGGCTGAGCATCCAGCGCGCCTCGTGATTGCCTTCGTCCGCCTGCGCACGCAACCGCTGTGCATAGGCGTAGAGGTCGGTGGCCTCTTCGAGATCAGCGCGGATATCCAGGGGCAGCCCGGACGGCAATGCACCGCCACGCTCGAAGGGTGCCAGCCGGCGCGCGAGCGCCTCCGGCATCACCGGCAGCGGTGCCGCACTGTCAGTGGCCGCCCCTCCAGCCGCCAGATCCGCCGAGTCTACCGAAGAAGCCGGAGCATGGCCGCTGGCCCGATAACCGGCCACGCCCAGCACGGCCACGGCCGGCAGCACGAGCAACCAGGTTTTCAGGGTAGGAGCGAAGGCCATCGGCGGCGGCGGGCGATACGGCACACAGGAAAGCACGAAGTTTAGCAAGGCCCGACGGGCCTGTCTGAACGGGCTTCGTTCATCCAGGCACAGCATCTCAGGCAATACGGAGACGCTCCGATGGTCTAGCATGGCCCCCTTTCCCGCGATTGCCCCCACCACCATGCCGTTCCTGGAACTGACCCTGCGCTGCACCGAAGCCACCCAGCCCCGCTATGAAAATGCGCTGGAGGACGTGGGTGCACTGGCCGTGACCCTGCTCGATGCCGAGGCCGATACCAGCAACGAACAGGCCATTCTCGAACCAGGCGTGGGCGAGACCCCGCTGTGGGACACCCTGGTGCTGAGCGCGCTGTTCCCCGCCGACAGCAACGCGCTGTTGCTGCTGGCCGCACTGGAATCCTTCGATCCAGAACTGGACTGGAGCAGCGGCAGCTTCCGCGCGGTCGAGGATGAAGACTGGGAACGCGCCTGGCTGGACCAGTTCCAGCCGATGGATTTCGGCAGCCGTACCTGGATCGTGCCGTGGAATCACGAACTGCCCGACGCCGCACAGGCCGCCGACGCCGCCGTGGTACGGCTGGACCCGGGCCTGGCGTTCGGTTCGGGTACCCACCCGACCACCGCACTGTGCCTGCGCTGGCTGGACCAGTTGGCCGTGGATGGCCTGCTGCAGGGCCAGCGCGTGCTCGACTTCGGTTGCGGCTCGGGCATCCTTGCACTGGCCGCGCTGAAGCTGGGCGCCGCTGAAGCCATCGGCGTGGACAACGATCCGCAGGCGCTGGTCGCCACCGCCGACAATGCCGAGCGCAACGGCGAACAGGCCCGCATGCACGTGTACCTGCCGCAGGACGAACCGGCCGCGACCTATCCGATCGTGGTCGCCAACATCCTCGCCTCGGCGCTGGATGCGCTGGCCGAACTGCTGGCCGCACGCGTCGCCGCCGGCGGCCGCATCGCCCTGTCCGGCATCCTGCATGGCCAGGAAGGCGAACTGCTGCAGCGCTACGCGGCCTGGTTCGATGATCTGCAGGCCACCCAGGACGGCGACTGGATGCGCATCACTGGCGTGCGCCGCGCCTGATCGTGGTTGAATGACCGCTGGATCCGAGCCCGCGCCCTGAGCATGTCCGAGCCGAACCCACCCCGCCGCCCCCTGGCCACCTTCCTGCGCAAGACCCCGGAAGGTGAGGTTGCGCCTGCGTCCGATCCGCGCATGCAGGATCAAACCGGGCAGACAACGCCTGTGGAGCAGGTGCAGGCCGAGCCCAGCAATCTGGCGCAACCACCGGCCACACAAATGCGACACGACGATGACGCTGTCATCGTTGCTGAAGCTGCAGCCATCGAACCGGCGCTGGCCGCGGTGCAGGCAACAGCGGTCGCCAGCGATGCCCCCAGCTTCCTCGGCAGCGCACGCCAGCGCACGCAGCCAGCCCCCCGCTGGCACTGGCTGCTGGTCGCCGGGCTGGCGTTGTTGCTGGTCCTGCAGAGTGTGCTGGCCGACCGTGCGCGGCTGGCTGCCGACGCCGGCAACCGCGCATGGCTGGGTGCACTGTGTGGCGTGCTGCGCTGCAGCCTGCCCGCCTGGCACGAGCCCGCTGCGTTCACCATGACCAGCCGCGAGATCCGCCCCTTGCCAGGCCAGGCCGGCGTGCTGCAAGTGCAGGCCAGCATCCGCAATGATGCGCGCTGGGCACAGGCGTGGCCGGACCTGCGGCTGTCATTGTCCGATGCCGATGGCCGGGTGATCGGCAGCGGCGTGTTCACGCCCGCGCAATACCTGGGTGAGAACCCCGGCGCAGCCCTGCTGGAACCGGGCCAGAGCGCGCGCGTCGCGTTCCGGGTACAGGAGCCCGCTGCGTCCACCGTCGCATTCACCTTCGACTTTCTCTGACCGGGGGCAGGCGACCAGCCGTGGCAGGCCGGGCACGCTCGCGCTAGACTGGCCGCCACCACCTCGTCCGGCCGCGCGCTCCGCGCGCACGGGCCAACCGAATCGGGAACCCCCTTGAACGCTGTCCTTTCTCGTCCTGACAACAGTCGTGGCGCTCCCCGGCCACCGCTGCGTGAACACGTCGCCCAGTCCGTGCGCCGCTACCTGCGTGACCTTGATGGCTGCGATGCGGACGATGTCTACGAGATCGTGCTGCGCGAGATGGAGATCCCGCTGTTCGTGGAAGTGCTCAACCACTGCGAAGGCAATCAGAGCCGCGCCGCGGCGATGCTGGGCATCCACCGTGCCACCCTGCGCAAGAAGCTGAAGGAATACGGCATCAGCGCGTAAGCGCGCGCCTGGGTGGCGCCAGCCGCTGGCGGGCAACCCAATGATGCACGATGGCACGATGTTGCAGTTGCCGGCCAGCGGCCGGCACTACCGGTAGATCCACGCCATGCGTGGATGGAAGCCGGCAGAATCAACCGCCGCCGCCCGCCTTCCAGTAATACCGCACCACGTGGAAGAACACCGGCGCGGCAAAGCACACCGAATCCAGCCGGTCGAGCATGCCACCATGGCCCTCGATCATGTGGCCCCAGTCCTTGATGCCACGGTCGCGCTTGATCGCCGACATCACCAGGCCGCCCCAGAACCCCATCAGGTTGATCAGCAGCGACAGGCCGAACGCCTGCAGCGGCGTGAACGGGGTGATCCACCACAGCGCTGCGCCCAGCGCGCTGGCACTCAGCACGCCACCGACGAAGCCCTCCACCGTCTTCGATGGCGACAGCTTCGGCGCAATCAGATGCTTGCCCAGCAGCTTGCCCCAGATGTACTGCAGCACGTCCGAGGACTGCACCACGATCACCAGGAAAGCGAACAGCAATACGTTGCGCGCCGGATCGTAGCCCGGCACGTGCAGGTTCAGCAGCAGCGGCACGTGCGAGATGCAGAACACGCAGATCATCAGGCCCCACTGCACCTTCGCGGTCCGCTCCAGGTAGTGCGTGGTGTCACCGCCGATGGTCGACAGGATCGGCAGGAACAGGAACGCATAGACCGGAATCAGCAGCGTGTACATGCCGTACCAGTCGATCCACACCAGGTAGTACTGCCACGGCAGGACGATGTAGAACGCGGCCAGCAGCGCGTAGTAGTCGCCCGAGCGGGTCGGCGCCAGCGTGATGAACTCGCGCAACGCAAACAGCGAGATGATCGCGAACAGCACGATCACCCCGGCACGTCCGAAGAACAGCGCCAGCCCGACCACGATCGCCATCACCCACCAGGCGCGGATGCGTGACACCAGGTTGGCGATGACTGCACTGGGCTGGCCGCGCTGGCGCCAGCGCAGGGTCTCGGCCACCAGCGTGGCCAGCACCAGCACCGCCCCCACACCGGCAAACAGCAGGCCGGTCTGCTGGCCGACAGTCTGCGTTGCCAGATCGCCAGATACATCCAGCACGAAACTCATGCACGACCTCCATTCGGCGCCAGGTCCAGCAGCGCCTGTCGGCTGCGGGCCAGGAAGGCGGCCTTGTCCTCGTCAGCCTGCAGCCGCAGCGGCGTACCGAAGGTGGCCGTGCACAGCAGCGGCAGCGGCAGGAACCGGCCCTTGGGCATCACCCGCTTCAGGTTGTCGATCCACACCGGCACGAACTCCAGTTCCGGTCGTTGCCGTGCCAGGTGGTAGATGCCGCTCTTGAACGGCAGCAGCGGCTCATCGCCCACATTGCGCGTGCCTTCCGGAAACAGGATCAGCGAGCAGTCTTCGTCCACGGCCTCGCGCAGTACCTGCAGCGGATCCTGCTGACGATGCCCGGCCTCGCGCTCGACCAGCACACCGTTGAACACCGCGTCGATCAGGTAGCGACGCAGGCCGTCGCGCTGCCAATATTCGGCCGCGGCCACCGGGCGCACCTGCCGTCGCAATGCCGGTGGCATCGACGACCAGATCAGCACGAAGTCACCATGGCTGGCATGGTTGCCGTAGTACACGCGACGCTCGCTGGACGGCGCACAGCCGATCCACAGCGCGCGGGCGCCGGTCACCACATGGATCGCGCCACTGCAGGCGCGGGCAATCAGTTCGGCAAGCATCGGTCCCTCCCGTTCACGTCTGCGGCCACAACACGGCCACCACCAGCAGTACGAACTGCACTGCGGTCAGCAGGTACTGGCGCAGCAGCAGGCGGCGCATGCCGGCCCAACGCGCATCCCAGCCGCGCAGTTGTGCAGCGGGCGAGGCACGGCGTAGGCCACTGTCGTGCAGCAGCTGATCGGTGCGGCGCGCGGCGGCTTCGTCGTGCAGGCCCTCATCGCGCAGCAGCTGCAGCAGATCGGCATCCAGCCCCACACGCCACGCGTGGTAGGCCTGTGCGATGCCCGCGGCAACACTGAGCAGCAACAGCCCGGCAGCGATCATCGCCAGCCCCGTCTCGATGCCGAGCAGCAGCAACGCCACCAGCAACAGGCCCAGCGACAGGCATGCCGGCCAACGCCCCTGCCGCAGCAGCAGCTGCATGGTCGCCAGATCGGGAACGGTGCTCATGCGCGCGCTCCTGCTGCAGCGGTGATGGCATGCAGATGCGCCGCGCCCAGCACGATGCCGGGGCGTGCCACACGCACGATCGCGACCGCAGCGTCAGCATCGGCCGCACGACCGCTGCGCAGCAGCCAGGTGGCCACGCTGGCCGCACTGCGCGAATAGCCCAGCGCACAGCACACCAGCAACGGTCCGTGCGCATGGAGCCGCTCGATGGCCTCGACTGCCTCGCGCAGCTGCTCCGGCGTGGGCACTACCAGGTCCAGCATCGGCACACTGGCGTACGCCGCGCCTGGCGCGCGGCAGGACAGCTCGGCACAGGCATCCACCACGCCCGACAGTGGCGGCGGCAACGCGCCGTCGGGAATGCGCCCCAGCCACACGCCGTCCATCACCGGCACCGGCTGCGGCACACGCCGCGTCCATAGCCGCGAATTGATCCAGGCTGCACCCAGGTACGGCGCCAGCAGCCAGCGCGCGGCCACGGTCAGGCGACCATCGGCGCGTTTCTGGAACACCGCCGTACCCAGCCCGGCATAGGCCAGCGCCACCAGCAGCAGCGACACCACCGGCCACAGCAGCCAAAGCGCCGTGCCCCCCAGCACCACCACCGGCACCAGCAGCACCCCCGCGCCCAGCAGGTAGAACGAGGCCAGACGCCAGCGCTTTGGATCACGCGCCGTGCGCCAGGCCCGCAGTGGCGGCGTGCCCTGCTCGGGCCACAGCCAGACGCACAGCCAGCCGGCCAGCAGGCCGGTCGGGATATCGATGAAATGGTGCTGGAACGTGGTCAGCACCGAGACGCCGATCAGCAGCGCCCACACATGCAGCACCCAACGCCACACGCCGTGCAGATACTGCGCGAACTTCACCCACAGCACGATCAGCAGCACGATGTGCAGCGATGGCGCCTGGTTGAACGGCTTGTCGAAGCCCAGCAACACATCGAACAGCCAACCGAACACGCCACCGATCTCCGGCCGCTCGAAACTGAAGCGCAGCGGCCACAGCAGGAAGCAGGTGACCGCGATCAGCTGTGCACTGAACAGCCGCAGCGCATGCCGGTCCAGTTCCAGACGTTGCCGGCACAGGAAGAACGAGACCGCGTAGAACAGGTCGATCGACCAGTACGGCACGATCGTCCACGGCACGAAAGGAATGCGCGTCTCCCAGGCGAACGCCATCACCGGCAGTTCGGGATGGCGACCAGCCATCCAGTTGGCGAAGCCGTAGCTGGCGAAGAAGAACGGACCCAGCAGAGCCAGCCACAGCAGGGCGCGCCGCCAGGGGCGCCCTTCCGCGGCCAGTGGGGTTGCGGCCAGCGTCGCCATCACGCGGTCCGGCGCGCCAGCGACACGGTGAAGATGCCGAAGTCATCGATGCGCTGCGCCACCTTCTCGAACCCGGCCAGGCGCACCAGCTCATCCATCTCCTGCTGGGTACGGCGGCGCATCACCCACGCGGCGCCGCCTCGATGGCTGGTCAGCGCCCGGGCGATGAATTCCAG
Organism: Stenotrophomonas maltophilia group sp. LNF247; assembly: GCF_054083135.1. Classification (NCBI taxonomy): domain Bacteria; kingdom Pseudomonadati; phylum Pseudomonadota; class Gammaproteobacteria; order Lysobacterales; family Lysobacteraceae; genus Stenotrophomonas; species Stenotrophomonas maltophilia group sp. LNF247. The sequence continues at coordinate 102,274 of NZ_JBSRQL010000010.1, read as the reverse complement.
CTGCGGGTGCCAGGGCTGGCCGGTGTAGGCCAGGTAGCCGCCCACCGGTACGGTTGCGGCGATGCCCTGCAGCGAGCGCAGCACGGCGTCGTTGTCGGGGAATAGTTCGTACAGGCCCGATACCACCGCCAGCGTAGGCGCCGGGTCCACCGCCGCCAGTTGCGCTGGATCGAACGCATCGCCCTGCTCGAAGCGTGCGATGTCGGCCGCACCGAGGCGCTCGATCAAGGCCTGGCCCTGGGTCACGTTCAGATCGCTGAAATCACGCAACACGATGCGGTCGGCGCGCTGTTCGACCTGGCCCAGCGCTTCCAGCACATAGCGGCCATGGCCGGCGGCCACGTCCAGCACGCGCACCGGCGTGCCCTGCCCGCGCAGGCGCTGGGCAGCATCGCGCAGCAGTTCCTGCAGGTGCTGGCCACGGATGCGGATGCCGCGCCAGCCGATTGCGTCCAGGTAATTGCGGTCGACCATGCGGCCCAGCGGGCCCTTGCCGCGCGCTTCGTTGCGATAGATGTAGTCGAGCGTGCTGCCGGAATCGAAACCGGTCTGCAGGCCCAGCGCAATGCCTTCGGACAGCGTGCCACCGAAGCGCAGGCCGCCGCGCACCACGCGCCAGCGCAGGTCGGCCAGGCTGTTGCGTTCGGGTGGCCACGCCAGGATCTCTGATTCCTCGAAGGTCGGTCCATGACGGTGCGCGTCACGCCGCGGCAGTTCGCGCAGCGGCTCGGCAAAACGCGCCTGGATGAAGCTGCGGATGCGCGCCAGTGCTGGTGCCCGATCGCGCTCGCCCAGCGTGTCGTGGAAGAAGCCCGGCAGATGCACCCGCTCCTTGATCGGGCTGGACAGGCGTTCATAGAAGCGATCCTGCGGGCCACGGTGCACCACGAAGTCCGAACCGGACACCAGCAGCTGCACCGGCACGCTGATGGCCTGCGCATCGGCGACGATGCGGTCAGCCGCTTCGTAAAGGCCCAGCAGCACGCGCACCGAGATCGGCCGGGTGATCAGCGGATCGGTACGGTAGCTTTCCACCCGCGCCGGATCATGGGTCAGCCACTGCGGCTTGACATAGCTGTTGACGAAGAAGTTGCCGCGCAGCTTCTGCATCAAGGCCAGGCCCGGGCGCGCGAACGGCACGTACAGCTTCACCTTGAACGCCGGCGAAGCCATCACCAGCGCACGCAGGCGCGGCGCGTAATCGTGCACCCAGGTCGCGGCGACCACCGCGCCCACGCTCTGCGCGATCACCACGATATTTTCCACCGCGATGCCGTGCTCGGCACCGATATGGGCAATGAAGCTATCGAGGTCGCGCACCAGCGCCGGGAAGCCCGGTGCATCGCCACGTGCGCCCGGCGAACGGCCATTGCCGCGCGCATCCCAGGCGAAGAAGGCGGTGTCGGGCAGGTCCAGCTCATCGACCAGGTGGGTGACCCGGCCGGAGTGCTCGTGGCCGCGGTGCAGCAGCACGATGGCCTTGGTGGCCGGGGTTGCGGTGGTGCCCGCCCAGTACCGGTAGAACAGCGGTACCTGGTCGAAGCTGTGGAATTCCCGTTCCTGCGCCTGACGCATGCAATCTCCTGATTGTCTTTTTGTATCTGCTTGATTAATTCGGCGAAACCGCCGCTTCCCGCAGTCCGCGACGGACGCGGTTGATCATCGTCAGCACGCACAACACTGCCATGGCTGCAGCCACGCCGCTGGCCGTCAGTGCACTGCCCCAGCCGAAGGCCAGCAGCAAGCCCAGCGCACCGATCACGAAGGCGCGGTCGCTCTTGCCCATCGGGCCGTCATAGCGGCGGCTGGCACCGACCATCAGCCCCAGCACGCCGGCGTACTCGCTCAGCGCCGCCGTCCAGGCCAGCAGCCACAGCGCCTCCGGGCGCACGCCGGGTACGCTGAGCAGGCTCAGGTACAGCGCCGCATCGGCGATCACATCGCACAATTCGTTCAGATAGGCGCCCAGCCGCGATTGCTGGCCGAATTCGCGCGCCAGCATGCCGTCCACCGCGTTGAGCGCCATGCGCAGCAGCATCCACAACGGCAGCAGCAGGTACAGCAGAGGCTGGGCAGGCGCGCAGCACCACACGGCCGCGGCCACCAGCAGCGAGACCAAGGCAGCGGCCACGGTCACCGTATTGGCAGTGATCCCCATGCGGAACAGACCGCGTACGGCCGGACGCAACAGGTCCTGGAAACGTCCTTTCAATGCGTAGATCGACATGATCCGTACCCGCTGATCCTTGGCAGTGCGGGGCACAGCCTACCCCATCGTTGGCAGATTCCAACAACCCTGCTCCGGTCCGCAGCCCAGCCCCCGGATCGGGCCGGATCGATGTGCCCGACCCGCCTTTACGTCAACTGCCACGGCAAATCTGCCCCTGCGGCGCCCGCCACCGGCCCCCACCGCCTACAATATCGGCCCCGCTCCGCTGCCGATTCCGTCCCATGACTGCTGATCTGTTGCCCGTCCGCCGGGCCCTCCTCTCCGTTTCCGACAAGACCGGTCTGGTCGAGCTGGCCACTGCGCTGGCGGCACGCGGCGTGGAGCTGCTGTCCACCGGCGGCACCGCCAAGGCGATCCGCGAGGCGGGCCTGGCCGTGAAGGACGTGGCCGAGGTCACCGGTTTCCCGGAAATGATGGACGGTCGGGTCAAGACCCTGCACCCGATGGTGCACGGCGGCCTGCTGGGCCGCTCCGGCCTGGATGACGCGGTGATGGCCGAGCACGGCATCGGCGCCATCGACCTGCTGGTGCTGAACCTGTACCCATTCGAATCGGTCACCGCCAAGGCCGACTGCACCCTGGCCGACGCGGTCGAGAACATCGACATCGGCGGCCCGGCCATGCTGCGTTCGGCGGCCAAGAACTTCGCCCGCGTGGCAGTGGCCACCGACCCGTCGCAGTACCCCGAGCTGCTGGCCTCGCTGGCGGCCAACGACGGCCAGCTGACGGCTGCAACCCGCTTCGCGTTCTCGGTGGCCGCGTTCAACCGCGTCGCCCAGTACGATGCGGCGATCAGCAACTACCTGTCGGCGGTCACCGCCACCGACGCCGCCGTGCCGGTGCGTGCCGAGTACCCGGCACAGATGAACTCGACCTTCGTGAAGGTGATGGACCTGCGCTACGGCGAAAACCCGCACCAGAGCGGCGCGTTCTACCGCGACCTGTACCCGGTGCCGGGCACGCTGGCCACGTTCCAGCAGCTGCAGGGAAAGGAACTGAGCTACAACAACCTGGCCGATGCTGACGCGGCGTGGGAATGCGTGCGCCAGTTCGATGCGCCGGCCTGCGTCATCGTCAAGCACGCCAACCCGTGCGGCGTGGCCGTCGGTGCCGGCAACGGCGATGCCTACGAGCTGGCCTACGCCACCGACCCGACCAGCGCCTTCGGCGGCATCATCGCCTTCAACACGCCGCTGGACGCCGCCACCGCCAAGGTGATCCTGGACCGCCAGTTCGTGGAAGTGCTGATTGCCCCGGACTACGAGCCGGCCGCGCTGGAGTACGCGCAGAAGAAGGCCAACGTGCGCGTGCTGCGCATCCCGCATGGCGATGGCCTGAACAACTTCGACAGCAAGCGCGTCGGCTCGGGCCTGCTGCTGCAGTCGTCGGACAACCGCGGCATGACCCGCGACGAGCTGAAGGTGGTCAGCAAGCTGGCGCCGACCGACAAGCAGTTCACCGACCTGCTGTTCGCCTGGAAGGTAGCCAAGTTCGTCAAGTCCAACGCGATCGTCTATGCCAAGGACAACCGCACCATCGGTGTCGGTGCCGGGCAGATGAGCCGCGTGTACTCGGCCCGCATCGCCGGCATCAAGGCCGCCGATGCGAACCTGGTGGTGGAAGGTTCGGTGATGGCCTCCGATGCGTTCTTCCCGTTCCGCGATGGCATTGATGCCGCCGCTGCCGCCGGCATCAAGGCGGTCATCCAGCCGGGCGGTTCGATGCGCGATGCCGAAGTGATCGCCGCCGCCGACGAACATGGCCTGGCCATGGTGTTCACCGGCGTGCGCCACTTCCGCCACTGATCCGCATCACCAAGCCGGGCCCTGCCCGGCTTTTCTTTTCCGCACCCGAGAACCCTGTCCCATGAAGATCCTCGTCATCGGCTCTGGCGGCCGCGAACACGCCCTGGCATGGAAGCTGGCCCAGTCCTCCCGTGTCACCGAAGTGATCGTGGCGCCCGGCAACGCCGGTACCGCCAGCGAAGACAAGTGCCGCAACGTGGCGGTGAAGGTGACCGATATCGACAGCCTGCTGGCGCTGGCCCAGGCCGAAGGCGTGGCGTTGACCGTGGTCGGCCCGGAAGTACCGCTGGTGGCCGGCGTGGTCGACCGCTTCCGCGCCGCCGGCCTGCGCATCTTCGGGCCGACCGCCGCCGCCGCGCAGCTGGAAGGCAGCAAGGCCTACGCCAAGGACTTCCTGGCCCGCCACAACATCCCCACCGCGTTCTATGCCGTGCACACCGACGTGGACGCTGCCCTGGCCTACATCCGCGAGAAGGGTGCGCCGATCGTGGTCAAGGCCGATGGCCTCGCCGCCGGCAAGGGCGTGATCGTCGCAATGACGTTGGCCGAGGCCGAAGACGCGGTGCGTGACATGCTCTCCGGCAACGCGTTCGGCGATGCCGGCGCCCGCGTGGTGATCGAGGAATTCCTCGATGGCGAGGAAGCCAGCTTCATTTCGATGGTGGACGGCGTGCATGCGCTGCCGATGGCCACCTCGCAGGACCACAAGCGCGTCGGCGACGGCGACACCGGCCCCAACACGGGTGGCATGGGCGCGTACTCGCCGGCGCCGGTAGTGACGCCGGAGGTGCATGCACGCGTGATGCGCGAAGTGGTGAACCCGACCGTGCAGGGCATGATCGCCGACGGCATCCCGTTCACCGGTTTCCTCTACGCCGGCCTGATGATCGATGCCAGCGGCGCGCCGAAGGTAATTGAATTCAACGTGCGCTTCGGCGATCCGGAAACCCAGCCGGTGATGCTGCGCCTGCAGTCGGATCTGGTGGACCTGGTGGAAGCGGCGATTGATGGCCGCCTGGACCAGATCGAGGCACAGTGGGATGCGCGCCCGTCGCTGGGCGTGGTGCTGGCGGCGAAGCCCTACCCGGAAGCGCCGATCACCGGTGACGTGATTTCCGGCCTGGACGACGTGCCGGCCACTGCCAAGGTGTTCCATGCCGGTACCGCATTGGATGCGCAGGGCCAGGTGGTCAGCGCCGGCGGCCGCGTGCTGTGCGTGACCGCACTGGGCGACAGCGTGCGCGACGCGCAGGCCAATGCCTATGCCGGCGTGGCCAAGGTGACCTGGGCCAACGAATTCCACCGCAACGACATTGGTTGGCGCGCGATCGCACGCGAGGGGTGAGGCTCCCCCGCTCCCATGCATGGCGCGGATTGAATACCACGGTAAAGCAAAGGCCCGGCATTGCCGGGCCTTTGCTTTACAGGACTGCTTCGAGACCCTTCCGATCAATCAGGTTAAGCAATTTCAGTGACGGTCCGCTGGGTTTCTTTTCGCCCTGCTCCCAGCTGCGTACGGTCGAAACGCTGGTATTGAGAACCCCCGCAAAGACCGGCTGACTGAGCTGCAGTGACGTACGCAGGGCACGGATCTGGGCACTGCTGTACTCAGGGACCGGCTCAAGGCAAAGTGCTTCGTAGCTGCTCAACCGACGTTTATCGATGAAGCCATGCGCGTGCAGACTCACAGCAGCATCATGCACCGCTTCAAGAAGCGCACTTTTCGCGCGCCGTCGCTCAGGGGTCTTCGTCATGGCCGATCTCCTGTAGATCCCCGTACTCCACGGCGCGATTCAGCTGCGCCGTACTCATTCTCAGGAACTCCGATGCGTACAACTGCAGCGCATCCCGTTCCGCATTCGTGATCGCAGAACGTTCATTCTTCTCGTAGCCGAAAAGGAAGAACCAATGCCCGCCTCGCTGTGTGGCGACGATGATTCGAACGCTCCCACGCTTTCCTCGCCCCGGCAACGGAACGCGCTTCTTGAAGATTCCGCCGCCAAGATCAGCATCCACCAGACCCGCTTCCATTTCACGTACCGACCGGTACAGCGCAGCGTCAGACAGGGTGGTCCTACGCATACTGCGATTGAAACTTCGTGTGCGGAAGACGCGTGGCATGATCATACCGTGCCACTGGGTGGTACGGCGTGAACATCAGCATCCAGCACATGACCCGGTCGGCACAATCACCGCTCTGGCGTCAGAGTAGAGCCACGCCATGCGTGGCTAAGGCCCACAAACGAAAAAGGCCCGGCAGTGCCGGGCCTTTTCATTGCTTCAACGCCATCCCGCCTTACGCGGTGAACAGCGCCTTCATCTTCTTCAGCGCGTTCGCCTCGACCTGACGGATGCGCTCGGCGGACACGCCGTACTCGTCGGCCAGCTCCTGCAGCGTCACCTTGCTGTCGGCATCCAGCCAGCGACGACGGATGATGTCGCGCGAACGCGCATCCAGTTCGGCCAGGCCTTCGCGCAGCAGCTGCATCTGGTTGTCTTCGTTGTCCTCGCGCTCGTAAGCCATCGACGGGTCTTCGTCATCGGCAACCAGGAACGCAGCCGGCGACGGCGGTGCGTGTTCGTTGTCCTCGTCGGACGGCGCATCGAAACCGATATCGCGGCCGGACAGGCGCGACTCCATTTCCATGACCTCGCGCTCGGACACGTTCAGATCCTTGGCCACCGCGCTGACTTCCGCCGCGTTCATCCAGCCCAGGCGCGTCTTCGACTTGCGCAGGTTGAAGAACAGCTTGCGCTGCGCCTTGGTGGTGGCGACCTTCACGATGCGCCAGTTCTTCAGGATGAACTCGTGCATTTCGGCACGGATCCAGTGCACGGCGAAGGAGACCAGGCGCACGCCCATGTCCGGGTCGAAGCGCTTGACCGCCTTCATCAGGCCGATGTTGCCTTCCTGGATCAGGTCGCCCAGGGCGAGGCCGTAGCCGTTGTAGCCGCGGGCCACGTGCACCACGAAGCGCAGGTGCGAATGCACCAGCTCGCGGGCGGCGTCCAGATCGTTGCCGTCGCGGAAGCGACGGGCCAGGTCCTGTTCGTCATCGACCGACAGCACCGGAATCTGGTGCACGGCACCGATGTAGGCGTCCAGCGAACCGAGCGCACTGGGAATCGGGAGATTGTTTGCCACAAGGGCAGTAGAGGTGTTCTGGCTCATAGGCACCCATCTTAGCAGTCCGGGATTTGGACTGCTAAAGGAGGAAAAAGTTCCAGCATCCTATTGATGCAACACTGGTCCCAAACAGAACCCTACCGTAGCGCGATTCGATGACAGTGGCGAGCACGCTTTTCGGGATTCACAATCCCTTGGAATTCAAGCAATTACCCACTGAAAACCTGCCGATTCCGGTCAAGCGGAGCTGAACGCGCCGTTCCGGAGGCCCATTCAGGACGGGGAACGTTGCCCGGCGTTCAGGCCCGGCCACTCGCCGGCGCTCAGAGCGCCGAGCGCGGCGGCAGCGACCAGTCGATCGGGGCTTGGCCGCGGCGCTGCAGGTACTCGTTGGCCATGGAGAAATGGCGGCAGCCGAGGAAGCCACGATGGGCCGACAGCGGCGACGGATGCGGGGCCTTCAGCACGCGATGGCGGCGGGTGTCGATGACCTTGCCCTTCTGCTGCGCGTAGGCGCCCCAGAGCATGAACACCAGGCCTTCGCGCTCGCGGTTGAGCACGTCCACCACATGATCGGTGAAGCCTTCCCAGCCACGGCCCTGGTGCGCGCCGGCCTTGCCCTCCTCCACCGTCAGCACGGCATTGAGCAGCAGCACGCCCCGTTGCGCCCACGGGATCAGGCAGCCGTGGTCCGGGCGCGGGATACCGAGATCGCTCTCGATCTCCTTGTAGATGTTCAGCAGCGACGGCGGCACCGGCACGCCGGGCGGTACCGAGAAACTCAGGCCGTGGGCCTGGCCGCGCCCGTGGTACGGGTCCTGGCCGAGGATCACCACCTTCACCTGCTCGAACGGCGTGGCGTCAAACGCTGCGAAGATCTGCGGCCCGGGCGGGAACACCGCCGCACCGCTGGCCTTGCGCTGGCGCAGGACGGCCGACAGCTCGCGCATCTGCGGCTGCAACAGGTACTCACCGACGTGCTGCTTCCAGCTCGGTTCCAGCTGGATCGTCGGGGTGTCGGTTACTTCATCGATCATCGCAACAAAGGTCCATCATTCAATCGAGCCAGGCGCAGCTGGAACAGCACCTTGGTGACCAGCAGCCGCTCTTCGATCGGCTTGAGCACCAGGTCGTTGGCACCGGACTGCAGCAGCCCGGTCTGGTTGTGGGGGTTGCCGTCGCCGGTCATCACCAGCACGGGCAGGCGGCGCTTGCCGTAGCCGAAGTCCACGCGCACGCGCTGCACCACGTCGCGGCCGCTCAGCTCGCCCTTCAGGGTGACGTCGGTCAGCACCAGGTCGATGCGGTGGCGGCTGCGGCCCAGCGACTCGGCGGTGAGCAGGGTGAAGGCCTCTTCGGCGCTGACCACGTGCAGCACGTTCAACTGCTGCCGCTCGAGCATGCGCTTGGTGGCCTCGGCCACTACGCGGCTGTCCTCGATATAGAGGATGGTGGCGCCGGGGATGGTCTGCGGCTGCACATAGCCACGGATGAAGGTCGCCAGCGCTTCATGGCCCAGGGATTTGTCGAAATAGTCGGTGACGTACTCGGTGAAGCGGCGCTGCTCCAGGTGCTGCTGGGCATCGCCGGAAACCACGATCACCGGCACATAGGCCTGTCCGGCCGCTTCGCGGACCATGCGCGCCAGCGCCAGGCCGTCGCCATCACGCAAGGTCAGCGAGGTCGTCACCAGGTCCACCGGGCCCTGCGCCAGCGCCTGCTGCGCGTCTTCGATGCTGTCGCAGCCAATCACCTCCACGCCCGGCAGGTCGCGCTGCAGGACGTCGGCGATCAGCTTGCGGACCAGCTTCGAGCCATCGACCACCATCACCCGCGTCGCGGGCCCTTCAAGGTGCTTCAGCGCTTGCGGTTGCATGCCGGTCTCAGGTATCGGTCGGGCGGGTCTGGCGGAGGAAGTGGCCGGTCACCAGCCAGGCACCCAGCCAGCCCAGCAGCAGCGTGCCGAGCAGGACCAGGCCACCATGCAGCAGGTCCAGGCCATGCAGCACGAACGGGCTGCCGTAGCTGCGCGAGAGTTCGGCCAGCGGCACGCGCAGCGCGGCACCGGCGGCGCCGATCAGGGCCAATGCAACCGCGCCTGCGCCCAGGCCATACCACGCACCCAGATACAGGAACGGGCGGCGGATGAAGCCATCGCTGGCGCCGAGCAGCTGCAGCACGCCGATCTCTTCGCGGCGGGCCTGGATGTCCAGGCGTACCGTGTTGCCGACCACCAGCGCGGCCCCCGCGCCGAGCAGTACCGACAGCACCTGCACCAGCCGCGCGCCGAACGCCAGCCAGGCATCCAGGCGCTGGCGCCACAGCGCATCGTGCTGCACCAGGTCGGCCTCGGGCAGGCTTTCCAGCGCGCGCGCCAGGCGTGCGTCATCCTTGCCCTGGCCGGGGGTGATCACCAGCAGCGAGGGCAGCGGATTGTCGTTGAGTGCGTCGATCGCCTCACCGAGGCCGGCATCGCGCAGTTCCTGCAGGCCCTGCTCCGGCGTGCGCACGTTCACTTCGGCCACGTCGTCGCGGTCGCGCAGCTGGCCCGCCAGGCGCAGCGCGCCGGGACCATCGACGTTGCCCTTCAGGAACACGTTGATGTCGCGCGACTGCTGCACGCTGCCGGCGAACTGCTTGAGGTTGTCCAGCGCGATCGACAGCCCCAGCGGCAACGCCAGCGCCAGCGCCATGACCATCACCGTCAGCAGGGTCGCCCACGGCTTGCGGCAGGCACGGCCCAGGCTGAACACCACGCTGTGCACGTGGTGCTGGAACCAGACGCCCACGCGCGAGGGGGCGGCGGCTTCGCTGTTTTCGTTCTTCGCCATGGTTACTCCGCCAGGTCCTGCGGCGAGATGTCATCCACCAGCCGGCCGTGGTCAAGGATCAGCACGCGCTTGCGCATGCGGCGCAGCAGCGGCAGGTCGTGACTGACCACCAGCACGCTGGTGCCGCGCGCGGGCAGTTCGGCGAACAGGGCCATGATCTCCGCCGCCAGGGTCGGGTCGAGGTTGCCGGTCGGCTCATCGGCCACCAGCAGCTTGGGCTCGCCGACGATGGCGCGGGCGATGCCCACGCGCTGCTGCTCGCCGGCCGACAGCTGCGAGGGCAGCGCCTTCTCGCGATGGCCCAGGCCCATCCGCTCCAGCACCGAGCGCACGCGCTTGCTGATGTCGCCACGGCGGGTGCCGCGCAGGATCAGCGGCAGCGCCACGTTCTCGGCGATGGAGCGGTCCATCAGCAGGCGGTGGTCCTGGTAGACCGCCCCCACCGCGCGTCGGTGGCGCGGCACGTCGCCGCCGCGCACCTTCAGCAGGTTGCGCTCGTCGAACACCACCGCGCCGCGGCTGGGCCGCTCGTCGAGGTGGATCAACTTGAGCAGCGTACTTTTACCCGCACCGGAATGGCCGGTGACGAACAGCATCTCGCCCGGCGCGACCTCGAAGCTGACATCGGTCAGCGCCTCGTGGCCACCGGCGTACTGTTTGCTGACATTGTCGAAGCGCAGGACACTCATGCCCCGATTATGCAGGACCGGCGCGACGTCGTGGAGACGGTGGGTGCCACCGGCCCCGCCTGGTGGGTGCCGACCGTTGGTCGGCACACCTTTCAAAGCCACCCGACCAACGATCGGGTGCTACCCGCTGATCGGCAGCGCCGATCAGCTGCCCGACAGCATCCGGCGGATCTTGCGGCCGATGCGGGTCAGGAACGAGTCACCGGTATCGGCGGCGGTACGCACCGGCTTGGCCACCACCTGCACCGGGGTCACCGGGCTGGCGCCGTTGCCGGCGTTGGCCTGTACACCCTCGGTACCTTCGACCGGACGGCCGTGGCGACGACGACGGCGCTTGCGCGGCTTGTGCTCACCGTCCACCGTAGCTGCCGGTGCGCCTTCGGCACGCGGCGGGCGCGGCGGACGCGGGGCCTGGGCGGCGGCGCCTTCGGCACCGGCAACCGCGGCGGCTGCGCCCTGCTCGCCTTCCACGCGCGGCTTGCGCGGGCCACGCGCACGGCGTTCGCCGCTGCGTTCACCGTCGCGACTACCGCGGCCACCACCACTGCCTGAGCGGCCGCCGCTGCGGCCACCGCCCCGACGCTCTTCCTCGGCGGCGCGGGCTTCGCGCGCTTCGCGGAAGATCTGGCCGACGCTTTCGTTGTCCTCGCCTTCCTCGCCTGCCGCCGGCGCCGGGCGTTCCGGGCGCGGCAGCGGGGTCAGCAGTTCCTTGGTGACCGGCTCGGACGGAATCTTCTGCTCGATATAGGCCTCGATGTCCGGCAGGCCCATGGCGTAGCGCTCGCAGGCGAAGCTGATCGCGTCGCCCTCCTCACCCAGGCGCGCGGTGCGGCCGATGCGATGCACGTAGTCTTCGGCGTCGAACGGCAGGTCGTAGTTGTAGACGTACTTGATGCCGTCGATGTGCAGGCCGCGCGCAGCCACGTCGGTGGCCACCAGGATTTCCAGCTGGCCCTTCTGGAAGCGGTTGAGCAGGCTCTCGCGCTTCTTCTGCGGCACATCACCGGACAGCACGCCGACACGGTAGCCGGCCTTTTCCAGCGAACGCGCCACGCGCTCGACGAACACCTTGGTGTTGACGAAGACCATGGTGCGCGCGCCTTCGCTGCGCGACAGCAGGCCCAGCAGCAGCGGAATCTTTTCGTCGTCGGCCGGGAAGTAGATGCGCTGGCGCACGCGCGCGGCGGTGATGGTCTCGGCTTCGACCACCAGCTTCTGCGGTTCGTTCATGTGCTCGTAGGCCAGCTCCAGCACGCGATGGCTGAGGGTGGCACTGAACAGCAGGGTCTGGCGGGTGGTGCGCTCGGGCATGCGGCGGAGCAGGAAGCGGATGTCCTTGATGAAGCCCAGGTCGAACATGCGGTCGGCTTCGTCCAGCACGCAGATCTCGCAGGCGTGCAGCGACACCACCTTGTGCTGCTTGACGTAGTCGATCAGGCGGCCCGGGGTGGCGATGATCACGTCCACGCCCTGCTGCAGCAGCTCGCGCTGCTTGTCGTAATCCACGCCGCCGTAGACCAGGGCGAAGCGCAGGCCCAGGTCGGAACCGAACTTCACCGCATCCTTGTGGATCTGGATGGCCAGCTCGCGGGTCGGGGCGAGGATCAGCGCGCGCGGATCTTCCGGCTTGCGATCGGCCAGCGCCGGACGCGTCAGCAGGCGGTTCACGACAGCGACCAGGAAGGCCAGGGTCTTGCCGGTGCCGGTCTGGGCCTGGCCGGCAACGTCACCACCGGGCAGCGCGACCGGCAGGGTCAGCGCCTGGATCGGGGTGCAACGGGTGAATCCGGCTCCTTCAAGGCCGGCCTGCAGGGCCGGATGCAGCTCGAAGGAGGAGAAGGTCAAATCGGTCAGCGGTTTGTCGCTCATGAGTCCGTCTTGGTATGGCCGCCGGCCCGTGGGGCGGCTGGCACTTCAGCGTCTGGGGGCACCGTCGCAAACTGCGGCCCCTGCGGCGGGTTGGCAGGCTGGGACCACCTGGTCCGCGCGCCGCACAATGCCCCAGTTTACCGCACTCGGGCAGGCAAACCGGAATGCGGCGTCTCATGGCATCCAGAGACGCTACCTTCACCCAGCCACACCGGACTTGAACGGCCTGCCCGGGTTCGCTGGTGTCGCCCACTGCCAGCCCCATGTACAGGAAGACAGTGAAATCCGACACATACCGGCCATCGAAGCGATCACGATACGCTGGGTTCCAACCGGCGCCTGTCCCTGCCCTGCGATAGGGGTACACTGCCGGCCGTGAGCGTCCAGGCATCCCGCCGAACGCACCGCGGCAGTGCGCCGCGAGGCAACGACGAGGGTCGCGCCACCGGGCATGGCCCAGTTCACCCACCTCCGGCATGGCCGGGTGCAATCCAAGACGAGAAACCAAGATGAGCGACAAGGTTGTACATGTCGGCGATGCCGACTTTGATAGCGCAGTGCTGAATTCCAAGGAACCGGTGCTGGTCGATTTCTGGGCCGAGTGGTGTGGCCCGTGCAAGATGATCGCCCCGGCGCTGGACGAACTGGCCGATGCCTACCAGGGCCGCGCCAAGATCGCCAAGGTCAACGTTGACCACAACCGTGCGCTGGCCGCCAAATACCACGTGCGTTCGATTCCGTACCTGGTCGTGTTCAAGGACGGCGAGAAGGTCGGCGAGCAGATCGGTGCGGTGGGCAAGGCCCAGCTGGCCGGCCTGCTGGACAAGGCCCTGGCCTGATCCTGCGGTTCTCCGGCAGCCGCCGAACGCGGCTGCCGGCGGCGCCCCTGCGCCCATGATGAATGCTGTTCCCGGCGACCCTTGCATGGCGCCGCAGGCCGATGATAGTGTCGGCATATCCGGCCGCGTTCGCGTGCCGCACCCTCTGGACGCAGTTTCTTCCAGACCCATTCCCAACGTTCGCCGCCCCAGCCGGGCGCTCGCACCTTCAAGCGAGGAATAACGCTCTTGTCCGATAACACTTCCGAAACCGGCAGCGCCGATGCGCCCGCCGAAAAGCGTGTGCGCAAGCCCCGCGTGAGCAAGGCCGCCGCCCCGGCAGCCGCCGAAACCAGCGCCGCTCCGGCGCAGCCGACGCTGCCGTTGGCCTCCGCGCCCGAAGCTCCCGCGCCGGCGCCTGCCGCAGCACCTGCACCGAGCGCGCCCGCCGCCGAGGCCCCTGCCAGCAGTGGCGGTGGCGAAGGCAGCGAAGGCCGCGAATCCGGCCAGCCGCGCCAGCAGCACAACCATCAGGGGGGCGGCCAGAACCAGGGCCAGAACCCATACAACCAGAATGGCCAGCAGGGCCAGGGGCAGGGCAACCGCCGCGACCGCTTCCGCAACCGGCGCGACCGTGACCGCAACAACCGCTTCCGCGACGAGGGCATGCCCAACGACGGCGGCGAGCAGCAGCCGTTCGTGCCGCGCCCGCACGCCAACGTGCCCGAGGGCTTCCCGGTCTATTCGCTGAGCGACCTCAAGCGCATGCCGGCACAGAAGCTGCTGGAAATCGCCGAGCAGCTGCAGATCTCCGAAGGCGTGGCCCGCGCCCGCAAGCAGGATGTGATCTTCGCCCTGCTGAAGGTGCTGACCCGCCACGGCGATGGCGTTGCCGCCGACGGTGTGCTGGAAATCCTGCCGGATGGCTTTGGCTTCCTGCGCGCGGCTGAAGCCAGCTACCTGGCCGGCCCGGACGACACCTACATCTCGCCCAGCCAGATCCGCCGCTTCAACCTGCGCACCGGCGACCACATCTCCGGCCGCATCCGCTTCCCGAAGGACGGCGAGCGCTACTTCGCGCTGAACATCGTCGACACCATCAACGGCGAGCCGATCGAAGCGTCGAAGAACAAGGTGCTGTTCGAGAACCTGACCGCGCTGTTCCCGCGCCGCCGCTTCACCCTGGAGCGTGGCAACGGTTCGTCGGAAGACATCACCGGCCGCATCCTCGACCTGATGGCGCCGCAGGGCAAGGGCCAGCGCTCGCTCATCGTGTCGCAGCCGAAGGCCGGCAAGACGATGATGATGCAGCAGGTCGCCACCGCCATCACCACCAACCACCCGGACGTGCACCTGATCGTGCTGCTGATCGACGAGCGCCCGGAAGAAGTGACCGAAATGCAGCGCACCGTGCGCGGCGAGGTCATCAGCTCGACCTTCGACGAGCCGGCCGCGCGCCACGTGCAGGTGGCCGAAATGGTCATCGAGCGCGCCAAGCGCCTGGTCGAGCACAAGAAGGACGTGGTGATCCTGCTCGACTCGATCACCCGCCTGGCCCGCGCCTACAACAACGTGGTGCCGAGCTCGGGCAAGGTGCTGACCGGTGGTGTGGACGCCAACGCCCTGCACCGCCCGAAGCGCTTCTTCGGTGCCGCGCGCAACGTGGAAGAAGGCGGCAGCCTGACCATCATCGCCACGGCGCTGGTGGACACCGGTTCGAAGATGGACGAGGTGATCTACGAAGAGTTCAAGGGCACCGGCAACAGCGAAGTGCACCTGAGCCGTCGTATTGCTGAAAAGCGCGTGTTCCCGGCCATCGACATCAACCGTTCCGGCACCCGCCGCGAAGACCTGCTGATCGAGCCGGAACTGCTGCAGAAGATCTGGATCCTGCGCAAGCTGCTGCATCCGATGGACGAAATGGCCGCGATGGAATTCCTGCTGGACAAGATGAAGAACACCAAGTCCAACGACGAGTTCTTCGGTTCGATGAAGCGCTGATCCGGCGTTGCATCGGAAGAAGCCTGCCGCTCGCTGCGGCAGGTTTTTTTTTGCCTGCAGGGCGACCTGTTTCACTTTGCCGCCTCCGACTTTTGGCGATAATTCGCCCTATACCCTGCCCGGCCCCAAGGGCGTGGCCACCGATTCCCGCTGTCGCCCCTTCCGGAGAACCGGTCGGGTCCAGCCTCCTGCCGGATCCGTCGACGCATGCGAACGCTGTCTCCCCGCCTCAACCTGGGCAAGCTGATCCTCGCCCTGGCCCTGCTCAGCGCCATCATCGCCCTGGTCAATACCCTGCTGGCCAGCTACCGGGTGCAGCGCGACCAGCTGGTCGGCAATACCCTGGAAGCCAACCGCGTCTATGCCACCAAGCTGGCCGAGACCACCCAGAACTTCCTGCTGGCCGCGCAGCAGGAGTTGGCGTATGCGGCCACCCGGCTGGGCCAGAGCAATCTCGATCCGGCACAGGCGCAGGACGAAGCCAGCCGCCTGCAGTTGCAGACCAACAGCTTCAATTCCTCGCTGGTGGTCGATGCCGATGGCCTGGTGATCGCCACCTCGCCACAGACCCTGCAGTTGCAGGGCGAGATCCTGCACAGCGTCGGCAACAACGCGGCACTGGCCGCGCGCCAGCCGATGATCAGTGACCCGTACCAGTCGGCCACCGGCAAGCTGCTGGTCTCGCTGTCGCACCCGATCTTCGACCGCCAGGGCCGCTATCGCGGCTACGTCAGCGGCACCCTCTACCTGCGCCAGCGCAGTGCGCTGCACACGCTGCTGGGCAAGCACTACTACCGCGACGGCTCGTACCTGTACGTGGTGGACCGCCATGGCCGCCTGCTGTACCACGCCGATGGCAAGCGGGTCGGCGACTACGTGGTCGGCAACCCGGCGGTGAAGGCAGTGGTGCGCGGTGAACGCGGTGCGCAGCAGGTCCGCAACAACCTGGGCGTGTCGATGCTGGCCGGCTATGCGCCGGTACCGGCCACCGGCTGGGGCATCGTCGCCCAGCGGCCGACCGAGGCCACGCTGCAGCCATTGTCGCGGTTGATGACCGCGGTGATCTGGAACGCGATCCCGCTCGGCCTGCTGTCACTGCTGGTCACCTGGTGGTTCGCCCGCCGCATCTCGCTGCCACTGTGGCAGCTCGCACGCAACGTGCAGGGCGGCGAAGACACCGGCAATGCGATCAGCCACGTCAGCGGCATCCGCGCGTGGTACTTCGAGGTCGCCCAACTCAAGCAGGCAGTGCTGCACAGCTTCAATGCCCTGCAGGACCGTATCGGTACGCTCAACCGTGCCAGCCGTACCGACCCGCTGACCGGCCTGCTCAACCGCCGCGGCCTGCAGCAGGCGCTGGACGCGCTGCAGGTGCAGGGCATCCCGTTCGCGATCCTGGCGCTGGACATCGACCGCTTCAAGTCGATCAACGACAGCCATGGCCACGACGTCGGCGACGCCGCCATCGTCCACATCGCTGACCAGATGCGCCGCTATTCGCGCGACAGCGACATCCTCTGCCGCGCCGGCGGCGAGGAATTCCTGCTGCTGCTGCCGGGCATCAGTACCGACTCGGCCCGCCAGGCCGGTGAACGCCTGCGCCAGCACATCGCCGATCACCCATTCGAACCGGTCGGCACCATCACCGTGTCGCTGGGCGTGGCTCACTTCCCCAGCTTCCATGTCGATGCCGAGCAGGCATTGCGGCTGGCCGACAAGGCGCTGTACATGGCCAAGGAACAAGGCCGCAACCGGGTGGTGATTTACCCTTACGCCGACTGACGCGGAGCCGGGCTGCCCGGCTCCGCAGCGGGTCTCAGCTCTGTTGCAGCGGGGTCAGCAGGCGCAGGCCGCGCTTGGCGCCGTCCACCATGTAGACGCCGCCTTCCGGCAGCAGATCGCTGCCGGCCTGCTCGACCGGGTCGGCCTCGTGCCACGGCACGCTCTGCCGCGGCCCCGGAATGAAAGCGCGCCAGCGGCCATAGCGTTCCGCCTCTGCATTGGGATCATGGTTCAGGGCGAAGTTCACCGGGATGCGAACCGTCCAGCTGTCCCGGGTGCTGTCCTCCCCGGTGGTCGGTGGCTTGAAGGTCCAGGTGCGGGCGGTGCTGACGCTGGCTCTGGCCAGGATGTCGCGCATCTTGGCCAGGGTCCGCTCGGACGCGACCACAGCCATGTTCACCTGCTCGGCGGCCACGTCGGCCACTGTTCCGTCACGCGCCACCTTGACCAGCAGCAGCACCTCACCCTGGCCACCGTTACGGTAGGCCGCCTCCGGGTAGCGCGGCGGTGTCATGTGCAGCGGGGTCACCGAACCAGTGGCCTCAGGATCGTACTCGCTGAAGTCGACACTGGTCATGCTGATTTCATAACCGCCGTCGGCCGCAGCCTTGCCACGCAGGCGAACGCGCAAAGGGGCCCTCGTGGCCACCGCCTGGCCATCGCGCAGCGTGGGCTCGAAGCGCCAGCCACCGATGGTGCCTTCGACGAAGGAGGCGATGCCCGGGGCGACCATGGCTTTCTGGTCCAGCACCAGCGAACTGACCGCGCCCTCCGGCGTGACCTCGATATGACCGGACAGCACCATGCTCATTTCCGCAGTCGCACGTACAGCGCGTGCGGTCTGCGCAGTGGCGTCACCTGCAAGCAGGGGGGCGCCGGCACCGACGGCCAGCGCGAGGGCGAGAAACAGTGGAGAACGCATCATTGCCGGATCCTTGGTGATGAACAGCGAGCGTACCTCAGTCCCAATACCCATGACAGCCGGCTCAGGCCAGCCGGTGCGCGCCCGCATAGGGCGGCGTATCCGGATAGTCCCCTCGTGCGAAG
The DNA here is from genome assembly GCF_054083135.1 of Stenotrophomonas maltophilia group sp. LNF247. NCBI lineage: Bacteria > Pseudomonadati > Pseudomonadota > Gammaproteobacteria > Lysobacterales > Lysobacteraceae > Stenotrophomonas > Stenotrophomonas maltophilia group sp. LNF247. The sequence continues at coordinate 84,075 of NZ_JBSRQL010000010.1, read as the reverse complement.
CGTTCCTGCAGGCCCTGCCACCAGCCCGGGTCGAACAGGTGCCGGTAGTGCTCGCGCACGGCTGCCAGCTCCGCAGCCGGCAGGCCCATGAACGGACCGAAGCGCTCGGGAAACACATCGCGCGGGCCAACATGGAACCAGGGCTCGTCGGCCATGGCCTCCTCCGGCGTACGCGGCTGCGGCCAGGCGCGGAACACGCAGTCGCTGACCAGGCAGAGCTCGTCGTAGTCGTAGAATACGGCCCGCCCATGCCGTGATACGCCGAAATTCTTCGGCAGCATGTCACCGGGGAAGATGTTGTTGCGCGCCATGTCGGTGATCGCCTGCGCATAGTCGAGCACCGCCGCCCGCACCGCCTCCGCGCCCTGCTCGCGCAGGTACAGGTTCAAGGGACGAAAACGACGCTGCACATAGCACAGTGCGACTTCGACCTCATCGCCATCGATGCGTACGCTCTGCGCGCACTGCTGCAGCAGTTCATCCAGCAGGGCCGGCGCGAAGCGCTCGCGCGGGAAGCGCAGATGACGATACGGCTGTGCATCGAGCAGGCGGCCGACACGATCAAGGTTGAACACCAGCGCGTACTTCTCTTCCACCTGCTGTCGCGACATCGCCTTGGGCCACGCGAAGCGGTCGCGGATCAGCTTGAACACCAGCGGGTAACTGGGCAGGGTGAACACCGCCATGACCATGCCCGGCGTGCCTTCGGCGGGGACCAGCCGCTCCTGCGGGTGCTCGCTGAAGTGGCGGAAGAAGGTGCGGTAGCGCTCGGTCTTGCCCTGCTTGGCGCGTCCCAGCACCGTGTAGATCTCATCGATGGGCTTGCCCGGCAGCAGGCTGCGCAGGAACACCACGGCATCGCCCACCGTGCCCAGATCGGCCTGGAAGTAGCTGCGCGACACGCCAAACAGATGGGCGACATCACGGCGCCGGGTCAGCACCGCATCGGCTCGCAGCCCGCGCTCATCGTTGACCAGCGCGATCACGCAGGGCGAGAAGCGATGCTCACCGAACACGCGGCCAACCAGGTAGGCGCGGCGCTCGCGGTAGAACACAGTGTCGAGCAGTTCAATGCTGCGCACCGGCGTGTCCCCCCAATGGGCGAGGTCGTCCTGCAGGCGCACGGCAATGGCCGCCGCGCAACGCAACTGGTGCGCGTAGGGAATGTCGAAGCGGTAGTCGGCCAGCACGCGTTGCAGGGCCTCCACCGGCCGCGTCGGCGACACCGCGTAGGTATGCCGCGCGACGGGATGGGTGATCGCATCGGACGGCTCGACGTCAAAGGCGATGAACTCCAGCGCCGGGTCCACGCCACGGGTGGAGAACAAGCGCCGCGACAGCGTGTTGTAGAAGGTCTTGTACAGTTCGGCGTCAATCAGGCCCTGCAGCAGCGCGCTGTACCGCGCGTGCACCTGCAGCCACAGCGCACGCTCGCCGATCGCGTCACCGGCGAGCCGACGCAACGCATCCATCTGCTCGGCGATGCACAGGTCGTACAGGACGATGCGCTCGACCGCATCCTGCCGCGCACCGGCCCAGTCGCGCTGCTCGAAGCGCTGCCGTGCCCGCGCGGTGATCGCCGCAAAGCGGGCGTGGTACTGCTCGAAGCCAGCGTGGATGGCGCCAGCGATGCGCGACGCCAGCTCGGCATCGATATCAGGCTTGGACATGCATGGCTCACCCGGGAAGACCGGCTTTACCATACGCTGGCGTGGGGTTGCTTGTGTAGAGCCGAGCCCATGCTCGGCTGATCCAGGCAGAAGCAGCCGAGCATGGCTCGGCTCTACAGTTGCAAAGAGCAGTCGTGCGGGCTCGACTCTACCGAAGCCAATGGCTCAGATCGCCAGTTCGGCCTCCACGTCCTGCACCTTGCGTCGGGCCAGTGCAAGGTTGGACTTGGTCCGGTCCAGCACGATGTAGAAGAACAGTCCCTTCTTCTTCGCGACCGGTCGCATGATGTGGTACGCCTTGCCCAGCGAGATCAGGATATCCTCGATGCTGTCATTGAGGTTCAACGAGGCGGCGGTCTTCATCTTGGCCCGGATCACTTCGGTGTTGCCGGCAGCGGCCACCTCCATGTCCATGCCGGCACCGGCTTCGCCCAGCAGCATGCCGCTTTCGTAGTCGACCAGCGCCACTGCCTGCGCGCCGTCGATGCCCATCAGTGCGTTCAACGATTCATTCAATCCAGCCACGTCGCACCCCTTGTCGATGTTGGTTCGAGCCCCTCGTTCCCCTGCGGCCGGGCTCACGATCCGCCGAGTTCGGCCAGGATCGCCTGGCCACATTCCCTGCTCTGCCACAGCACCTGGCCGATCACGCTGCGCTGGTCGCAGGCCGCCATCAGCAGCAGCGGTGCACGCCCTTCGGCCTGGATTGCCAGCATCAGCACCTTCCCGCCCATCGCTTCCAGCATCAGCGTCTGCAGATCGCCCAGCACCAGTTCGCGCCCGACCGCCGCGGCCAGCGCCAGCATCGCGCTGGTCATTGCCGCCAGCCGTTCGCCGCGCCCTTCGGCACCAGCGCTGACCAGGGCAAAGCCATCGACACTGGCCAGCACTACCGTGCGCACGCCTTCCACCCGCTGCTGCAGGTCCTGCAGCAGCGGCTGCAGGCGCGCACGCTGGCCGGCATCGGGCAGCACCGCCATCTGCCCGTCAGCCATGCGCGGCCACCAGTGCGTGCGCTTCCATTTCGCTCATCAGTACATCCATCAGCAGCAATCCCTGTTCGCGGTCGCGGGCATCCACCGCCAGCAAAGGCAGCGGTTGATCGTCCAGGCTGGCGCGTGCAGCCCAGTCGTCCAGCGCAGCGTGCGGCGCCTGGTCGAGATGGGTGACCGCCACCACCAGCGCCAATGACGCTGCGAACGGCTGCAGCACCTGCAGGTAGTCCTCCAGCTCGCCGGCCAACCCGGCACGGCGCGCGTCCAGCAGCAGCACCGCACCACGTGCCCCCTGCAGCAGGATCGGCCACAGGAAATCAAAGCGCTGCTGGCCGGGTGTCCCGTAAAGCCGCAGGCGTTCGCCGTTGGGCAGGTCGATGTCTGCGTAGTCCAGCGCGACGGTGGTGGAGGCCTTGTCGGCACCGAGGCGATCACTGTTGGCCACATCGGTGTCGATCACCGCGCCGGCCGCGATGCTGCGCACCAGCGTCGACTTGCCGCTGCCCATGCCACCGAGCACGACCACCTTGTGCTCACGCATTGCGCTCACTCCCACGCAGGTGGCGCCACAGGCGCGCAAGCAGGCCGTTGTCGGTGCCATTGCCGCGTAGGGCCGTCATCGGTGCCGCCGGGGCGCTCTGCAACTGCGCGTAACCGCAGAGATAGGCGGCATGGATGAAATCACGCACCGCCGCAGCCGGCAACTCGAGCAGCATCGCGCACTCTTCAACCGTGCACGCGCGCTTGAGCAGCAGCGAACACAGGCGGAAGCCATCGTGGTCGTGACCCAGCACGCGGAAATCCGGCCAGCGCAGCAGCTTCACCGAGGCGCCACGCAGGCGTTCGTCCAGTGCCTGCCAATGTCGGCTGCGCTGTGCCCACTGCCACAGCAGGGGCCGCAGTGGCTGGCGCGGCCGCTCACCGGCCAGGGCCTGCAGGCGAGCCGGCGTGAGCGCATCCAGCTGCAGGCGTTCGAAGGCATCGGCCAGGCGCTCTACCAGCGCGCTCGCGGGCTCCTGCAACAGCACCGCCTGGTCATGCTCGAGGTCCATCAGCAGGACGGGGTCACCCGCGTCACTCAGCAGTGCCTGCCCCTGGCGCAGGGGCAGCCGCTCGCGCAGCAGGCGGGTGATGGCGTGTGCACCATCGGCAAGACGGATCGGTGCGGGTGCGTGCATGGTCAGTGGCTCCACTGCCAACTGCATCCCGCGCAGGGCGCGGCCGATGGCACCGTCATCAAGTATGTCCTGAGGGCCATCGCCGTCGCGCAGCTGGCCCCCCAGATCCTCGATCCAGCACTGCAGTCGCGGGCGTTGCTGGCGCATGCGCAGGGCGGCGTTGCGCAGCGCCGGCGTATCACGGATGACCAGCAGGTCGCAATCGTCCAGATCCTGGCTGCGGCGGATCTGGCCGTCCGGCAGCGCCGATGCTACGCGTAGCCGCTGCAGCAGGGCCTGCTCGCCCTGGATGTCGGTTCCCACTACCAGCACGCGTGCCATCCGTGTTCCCCGTGCGGCCACCTCCCCGGTGGCCTCGCGTCGCCAAGGCTAGGACATCGCCAGCGGCAGCCGTCGTGATCGACTGCTCAGATCGGGAGCGGTTGCAGACGGTGTCCGATCGGTTCTGCGACGGCCATCGCGGGCAAGTTTCATGCCGCTTTGACGGCATTCCGACGGCCAACGGATGTCACGGTTCTGGACGCGGGTCGAATGGGGCCGCCCAAAAAGAAACCCGCGCCGAAGCGCGGGTTCCGGGGTCACGACCGAACGGCGACGGATCAGCCGCGCAGCTGCTCCAGCGCGGCATTGAAGGTCGCGCTCGGGCGCATCGCCTTGCTGGCCTTGGCCACGTCCGGACGGTAGTAGCCGCCGATGTCCACGGCCTTGCCCTGCACCGCGACCAGCTCTTCGACGATCTTCTGCTCGTTGTCGGTCAGCGCCTTGGCCAGCGGGGCGAAGCGCGCCTTCAGGGCGGCGTCTTCGTCCTGCGCGGCCAGGGCCTGGGCCCAGTACAGCGCGATGTAGAAGTGGCTGCCACGGTTGTCGATGCCACCCAGCTTGCGCGACGGCGACTTGTCGTTGTCCAGGAACTGGCCGTTGGCTTCGTCCAGCGCCTTGGCCAGCACACGGGCAGCGGCGTTGTCGTAGCGGTTGCCCAGGTGTTCCAGCGACGCGGCCAGGGCCAGGAATTCACCCAGCGAATCCCAGCGCAGGTAGTCTTCCTCGACGAACTGCTGCACGTGCTTCGGAGCCGAACCACCGGCACCGGTCTCGAACAGGCCGCCACCGGCCATCAGCGGCACGATCGACAGCATCTTGGCGCTGGTGCCCAGCTCCATGATCGGGAACAGGTCGGTCAGGTAGTCACGCAGCACGTTGCCGGTCACCGAGATGGTGTCCTCGCCCTTGCGGATGCGGTCCAGCGAGAACGCGGTCGCTTCCACCGGCGGCAGGATGCGGATGTCCAGACCGGCAGTATCGTGGTCCTTGAGGTACTGCTCGACCTTGGCGATGACCTGCGCGTCGTGGGCACGGGCGGCATCCAGCCAGAACACGGCCGGGGTGCTGCTCAGGCGGGCGCGCTCGACGGCCAGCTTCACCCAGTCCTGGATCGGCGCGTCCTTGGTCTGGCACATGCGCCAGATGTCACCGGCTTCGACGGCATGCTCGAACACCACGGTGCCAGCATCGTCGGTGACCTTGACCACGCCATCGGCAGCGATCTGGAAGGTCTTGTCGTGCGAGCCGTACTCCTCGGCCTTCTGCGCCATCAGGCCGACGTTCGGCACCGAACCCATGGTGGCCGGATCGAAGGCACCGTGCGCCTTGCAGTCGTCGATGACGGCCTGGTACACGCCGGCGTAGCAGCGGTCCGGAATGACGGCCTTGGTGTCCTGCAGCTTGCCTTCGGCATTCCACATCTTGCCGGAGTCGCGGATCATCGCCGGCATCGAGGCGTCGACGATGACGTCGCTCGGCACGTGCAGGTTGGTGATGCCCTTGTCCGAGTTGACCATGGCCACGCCCGGGCGCTGTGCGTACTCGGCAGCCAGGTCGGCTTCGATCGCGGCACGGGTGGCTTCCGGCAGCGACGGCAGGCGCGCAGCCAGGTCACCGATGCCGTTGTTGGCATCGAAACCGGCCTGCTTCAGCACGTCGGCGTGCTTGGCCAGCACGTCCTTGTAGAACTCGTTCACCGCCACGCCGAACATGATCGGGTCGGAGACCTTCATCATGGTCGCCTTCAGGTGCAGCGAGAACAGCACGCCCTGGGCCTTGGCATCGGCAATCTGCTCGCCGATGAACGCGGCCAGTGCCTTGCGGCTCATCACGGCGGCATCGACGATCTCGCCGGCCTTGACCGCGGTCTTTTCCTTCAGCACAGCGGTGCTGCCGTCATTGCCGTGGAAGGTGATCTTCAGCGAACCGACATTGGCCAGGGTGGCCGACTTCTCGCTGCCGTAGAAATCACCGGCGGCCATGTGCGCGACATGCGACTTCGAATCCGGCGCCCAGGCGCCCATGCGGTGTGGGTGCTTGCGCGCGTAGTTCTTCACCGACAGCGGTGCACGGCGGTCGGAGTTGCCTTCGCGCAGCACCGGGTTCACCGCGCTGCCCTTGACCTTGTCGTAGCGCGCCTTGTAGTCGCGCTGCTGGTCGTCGGCCGGGGTTTCCGGGTAATCCGGCAGCGGATAGCCCTGGTCCTGCAGTTCCTTGATGGCCGCCTTCAGCTGCGGCACCGAGGCGGAAATGTTCGGCAGCTTGATGATGTTGGCGTCCGGGGTGGTCGCCAGCTGGCCCAGCTCGGCCAGGTCGTCGCTGACCTTCTGCGCGTCACTGAGCAGTTCCGGGAACTGCGACAGGATGCGGCCGGACAGCGAGATGTCACGGGTTTCCACCACGATGCCGGCTGTACCGGTGTAGGCGTCAACGATCGGCAGCAGCGACTGGGTGGCCAGGAACGGGGCTTCGTCGGTCAGCGTGTAGAGAATCTTGGACATGGGGGACTTGGACTCTGTAGCAGTGCTCAGGGGAAGGCCGGCGCCAGCGCCGGGCCACGTGCAACCGTGTCGCGCGCGGGGCCGGGCCCCACGCTTTCCCCCGTCGCCGTCAGGGTGGGCGCGCGGCAGGGGAAACCCCTGCATTGTCGCGTTTTCAGCCGCGCGGGGCAAAGCCGCGCCATACGCGGCGGTACTGCATGCCGGCAACGCTGTGATCCATCCACGCCTGGACGAAGCTCGCCCACAGCATCAGTGGATCCACGCCATGCGTGGATGAAGCCGACCATCGCCCAATAAAAAAGGACGCAGCCTCGCGGCTGCGTCCATCGTGAGCCCTGCCGGGAGAGAGTCGGCAGGACTTACTTGACCTCGAACTCCTGCGGCGTTCCGGCCGCCTTGCCATCGACGGTGACTTCGGCGCGGTACTTGCCGGCCGGCCAGCCCTTTGCATTCTTGAACGTGACGTTGGTGGTTTCGGCACCGCTGGTGTTCAGCGTGGCATTCTGTTCGCCGGCCACCTGGCCGTCCTGGTAGGTCAGCTTCGCGCCAACGGTGACGTTGTTGGCGGCGCCGTCGGTCTTGACCGAGACGATGATGTCGTCCTTCGGTGCGAACAGAGCCGTCGTCGCAACCGACTTGTCGGCGGCGGCGGTCTTTCCGACCGTTACCGACGAGACGCTGACAGCAGCGGCTTCGGCCATCGGCGGCGGCGCGCCGGTCATCGGGGCCGGTGCTGCCGGTTCGGCCGGAGCGGTCGCTGCCGGAGCGGCATTGTTGTCGGTCGACTCTTCTTTCTTCTTGCAACCGACCAGGGCGACGCTGCCCAGCAGGGCGGCGATCAGGGCGGTCTGGAGCGGGGTGGTCTTGATCATTCGGGGTTCCTCCCAGGGATTGTCGGACGGCGTTCTGGCCGGCTTACTTCGGCGGCAGTTTCAGGGTCTGGCCCGGGAAGATCTTGTCCGGGTCATCAAGCACATCGCGGTTGGCTTCGAAGATCTTCTTCCAGGCATTGGCGTCGCCCAGATGCTGCTTGGCGATCTTCGACAGCGAGTCACCCTTCTGCACGGTATAGGTGCCGCCGCTGACAACGTCTGCGGTGCTGTCCACCGAAGCGCTGACGCCGGAGAAGTCCGCCTTCGGCACCTGCTCGGCGGTACTGTCGACACTGCCACTGACGCCGGAGAAATCGGCTTTCTTCTCGGTACTCATCCACAACTCCCGTCTGCATGACTACGTGATTGGCACGGTGCCATGGCGGTTGTTAAATGGGGATGGTGCAGGTGTGAAGCCGGCCCCGGGGGCGGCTGAACAATCGGGGGAATGGACACCCGGTGGTGCCGGCCGCTGGCCGGCTGTGCCACGGGATCCGGCCTTGGCCGATTGCCGGCCAGCGGCCGGCACTACCGGTAACCGCCTGCGGCGGTTACTGCCGCAGCTCGCGGTAGGTCGCGGCCGGGGCGACGATGCCCGGGCTGGCACGCCAGGGGTTGATGTCCAGGCCACCACGGCGGGTGTAGCGGGCCTCAACCTCCAGCCAGTGCGGCTGGCAGCGCGCGGACACCTCGCTGAAGATCCGCTCAACACACTGCTCGTGGAACTCGGCATGCTCGCGGTAGCTGACCAAGTAGCGCAGCAGGCCGGCGCGGTCGATCTTCGGCCCACGGTAACGCAGGCTGACCGTGGCCCAGTCCGGCTGGCCGGTGACCGGGCAGTTGGACTTCAGCAGCGCCGAGACCAGGGTCTCCTCCACCACCTCGCCCGCATCGGCGGCGAGGAAGTCCGCCTGCGGCGGGCCGTAGCAGTCGATCTCCACGTCCAGCCCGTCGATGGATTCGCCAAGCGGCGTCTCTTGCAGCTCCGGCAGGCCGAACTCCACCTGGACCGGCGCACCGGCGCAGGTCGACAGATCCGCCACGATGCGCGCGCGCAGCGCCTCGGCGTTGTCGATGCGGGTGCTGTTGAGGGAGTTCAGGTACAGCTTGAACGACTTCGATTCGATCAACCGCGGCGAGGTGCACGGCACCTGGATGGTGGCGACGGCGACCTGCGGCTTGCCACGCGGGTCGAGCCAGCTCAGCTCGAAGGCGTGCCAGCGGTCGTGGCCGACGAACGGCAGCGCGCCGTCATCGAGACCGATCTCGGCGCGGGCGCCGCTGCGCGGGATCGGAAACAGCAGGCCGGGATCGTACTGCGACGGGTAACTGACCTCGCGACCGAGGCTGGAATCCTGTGGGGTGTTCATGGGGGTCATTGTATCGCGCGGAGGGCGGGCCTTCGGCCGGGCCGGCCAACGGCGAAGCCCCTCCGTGGTGGTTGTATTGGGATGATCGCGAAAGGCGGTCTATCGGCTTGGCCGGGTGGGCAGGCGGGTCGGGGGACGCCGTAAACCCGTCCATGGAGGCTTGGCCGCGGCATCCATGCCGCAGACACCCCCGCCCCGCCTGCCCACCCGGCCCCTGACAGTTCCTTGCACGCGGCCACCACCACGGGAAAGATCAGAAAATCAAGATCAAAAGCCGATTCTTCAGACGTTCACGACGCCTGCCGTGTCGACCAAGGTCGACACCCACCAGAAGCAGAGTGTCGTTCCGACAGCCCGCGGGAAACTGTCGAAGGCGGGGCGGGTCCGGTGGCAGGGGCGTGAGCCGCATGGGCCCGAGGCATGCCTCGGGCGGGTTGGGCAGGACGCCCAACCCCGGTCTTGCCGTGTGCGCAGGACGGCGCACACGAGCAAGCGGCGACCGAGCTTACATGGACGTACTTGCAGCGTCCCCTGCCACCGGACCCACCCCGCCATCCCTCAGGAAACCAGCTTTTGCCGTTGACGTGGCTTTGGTCTCGGCGGGTGCAGGGCTGCAAGCCCTGCCAACACCCCTCACCCCGCAGGCGTACCGGTACCGTGCAGGTAATCCAGGCTCACCTGCAGCAGCGCACGCAGACCCACATCCAGCGCCTTCTCATCCAGCAGGAACTTCGGCGAATGATTGGCCGGCGCCGTCGCCGGGTCGATGCCCACGCTGGTGGAACCGACGAAGAAGAACATGCCAGGCACTTCCTTCGCGTACAGCGAGAAATCCTCCGCGCCCATCTGCAACGGTGGCTCGTATACGTTGTCCTTGCCCACCACCGCCTGCAGGCTCGGCAGCATCTTCGCGGTCAGCGCCGGGTCGTTCACCGTGGCCGGGTTGCCCTCCGATTCGTAGATGTCGGTCACCGCCTTGGCACCGTGCGCGGCGGCCGTGTGCTCGGCCACGTTGCGCAGGTCGGCGAAGATCTGCTGGCGCATCCCTTCGTCGAAGGTGCGGATGGTGCCGACCATCTCCACTTCATCGGGAATGATGTTGTAGCGGATGCCGCCGTTGATTGCGCCGAAGGTCAGCACCGCCGGTTGCTTGGACAGGTTGGCACGGCGGCTGACGATGGTCTGCGCGGTGCCGACCAGATCGGCGGTGGCGACGATCGGGTCAACACCGTTCCACGGTGCCGAGCCATGCGTCTGGCGCCCGATCACTTTGATGCCGAAACGGTCCGAGGCGGCCATCAACGGGCCACCGCGCACCGCGATCTGGCCGGCCTGCACGCTGGAGAACACATGCAGGCCAAACACCGCCTCCGGCTTGAAATCGGCGAACAGCCCTTCCTTCAGCATGAGTGCGGCACCGCCCTCTTCCGGCGGCGGCGCGCCCTCCTCGGCCGGCTGGAAGATCAGCATCACCTGGCCCGGCAGGTCCTTCTTCATCGACACCAGTGCTTCGGCCACGCCGAGCAGCGTCGCGGTGTGCGCGTCGTGGCCACAGGCATGCATCACGCCCACGGTCTGCCCGCGGTACTGGTCAGTGACCCTGGAAGCGAACGGCAGGCCGGTCTGCTCGGTCACCGGCAGCGCGTCCATGTCCGCGCGCAATGCGATCTTCGGGCCCGGCTTGCCGCCTTCGATGATCGCCACCACGCCGTGGTGGGCGATGCCGGTCTTCGGCTTCAGGCCCATCGCCCGCAGGCGCTTGGCGACTTCGGCCGAGGTACGCACTTCGCGGTTGGACAGCTCCGGGTGCTGGTGGAAATCACGACGCCACTCGATCACCTTGGACTGCAGCCGCTGCGCGGCGGCGGTCACTTCCGGGCGCTGCCCGTCCTGGGCGTGGGCAAGGGCCGGCAGGGCCAGCAGCAGGGCGGACAGCAGCAGCGAACGGCGCATCACAATCTCCACGGCAGGGGGTTCCAGCTGAATGTAGGGCAACACTGCCGCCACGGGAACCTCCGGCGCGGCATCCGGTCTTAGCGCCCGTCCCATCCGTCATGCAGGAAACGTGATGTGGCACAGGTATGCTTTGCGCATTGCCCGCCGGGCTCCGCCCGGTCCAGCCCTCTTGGAGTCCTCGTAATGTCACGTGTTTGGAAGATCGTGCTGCTGGTCGTGGCAGTGCTGGTGCTGGCCGTGGTCGGCCTGCGCGTCATCGGCGGCGGCAAGGACAAGGCTGGAAAACCCGCTGCGGGCGCGCGCCAGGGCGGCGAAGACCCGGATGCCGGCCCGGTGCCGGTGACCGTGGTCGATGCCACGCGCCAGGACGTGCCGGTGTATGCCAGCGCGCTGGGCACGGTGACTGCGATGAACACCGTGACCGTCAGCCCGCAGGTCGGCGGCCAGCTGATGAGCCTGAATTTCCGCGAAGGCCAGGAAGTGAAGCAGGGCGACGTGCTGGCGGTGATCGACCCGCGCACCGCCCAGGCCAGCTACGACCAGGCCGCTGCGGCCAAGCGCCAGAACGAGGCGCTGCTGGCCACCGCGCGCTCCAACTACCAGCGCTCGAACGCACCGGAGTATCGCCAGTACGTCGCCAAGACCGATCTGGATACACAACGAAACCAAGTGGCACAGTACGAAAGCGCGGTGGCGGCCAACGAGGCCAGCATGCGCTCGGCGCAGGTGCAGCTGCAGTACACCAAGGTCACCGCACCGATCTCCGGCATCGCCGGCATCCGCGCGGTCGACGCGGGCAACGTGGTCAACGCCGGCACCGCGCTGGTCACGCTGACCCAGATCCATCCGATCCACGTGCTGTTCAACCTGCCCGAGCGCCAGCTGGGTGATGTGCGCCAGGCACAGGCCGCCGGCACGGTGCCGGTGGCCGCGCTGGACCGCGCCGACTCGCATGTTCTGTCCGGCGACGGCAAGCTGGACGTGGTCGACAACCTGATCAGTGCGGACAGCGGCACGTTCAAGGCACGTGCGGTCTTCGACAACACCGACAATGGCCTGTGGCCGGGCCAGTTCGTCAACGTCCGCATGCAGCTGCGCACGATTGCCGGTGGCGTGGTCATCCCGACCCAGGCCGTCCTGCGTGGGCCGGATGGCGAATACGTCTATGTCGTGCAGGGCGACAACACGGTGAAGATGCAGACCGTGCGCAGCGGCGTGGAAGTGGGCGACAGCCAGGTGCAGATTGCCGAAGGCCTGAAGGGCGGCGAGCGGGTGGTCAGTGAAGGCCAGTTCCGCCTGAAGCCGGGCAGCAAGGTCACCGCACTGAAGCCGGGCCAGACCCCGGCCGCACCGACCGAGGCCGAGCTGAAGGCGGCCGAACAGAAGAACGGTGGCGGCGGTGGCCGTCGCGGTGGTGGCCCGCGCTGAGCGCAGGCGACTGTTCTCCCTCGCGCCGGCATGCTCGTCGGCGCCGACATTGAAGTGCCAGCAAGGATCAGTCCGTGGGCTTTTCGACGATCTTCATCCGCCGCCCGATCGCCACCTCGCTGTTGATGGCGGGCCTGTTGCTGCTGGGCATCCTCGGCTACCGCAAGCTGCCGGTGTCGGCGCTGCCGGAAATCGATGCGCCCAGCCTGGTGGTCACCACCCAGTACCCCGGCGCCAACGCCACCACCATGGCCTCGCTGGTCACCACGCCGCTGGAGCGCCAGTTCGGGCAGATCTCCGGGCTGGAGCTGATGACCTCCGACTCGTCGGCCGGGTTGTCCACGATCATCCTGCAGTTCTCGATGGACCGGAACATCGACATCGCCGCGCAGGACGTACAGGCGGCGATACGCCAGGCCACCCTGCCCTCGTCGCTGCCCTACCAGCCGGTCTACAACCGGGTGAACCCGGCTGACGCGGCCATCGTTACCTTGAAACTGACGTCTGACACGCGTCCGCTGCGCGATGTCAACAACTACGCTGACTCCATCCTGGCCCAGCGCCTGTCGCAGGTGCAGGGCGTCGGCCTGGTCTCGATTGCCGGCAACGTGCGCCCGGCCGTGCGCATCCAGGTCAATCCGGCGCAGCTGTCGAACATGGGCCTGACCCTGGAACAGCTGCGCAGCGCGCTCACCCAGGCCAACGTCAATGCGCCCAAGGGCTCGTTGAACGGCAAGACCCAGTCCTACAGCATCGGCACCAACGACCAGCTGGCCAGCGCCGCCGAGTACCGCGACACCATCATCAGCTACAAGAACGGCCGCCCGGTGCGGCTGTCGGACGTGGCCGAGGTGGTCGATGGCGTGGAGAACGACCAGCTCGCCGCCTGGGCCGATGGCAAGCCGGCGGTGCTGCTGGAAGTGCGGCGCCAGCCCGGTGCCAACATCGTGCAGACGGTCGAGCGCATCCGCGCGATCCTGCCGCAGTTGCAGGGCGTGCTGCCAGCCGACGTGCACCTGGAGATCTTCAACGACCGTACCGAGACCATCCGCGCCTCGGTGCACGAAGTGCAGTTCACCCTGATCCTCACCATCGGCCTGGTGGTGGCGGTGATCTTCGTGTTCCTGCGCCGGTTGTGGGCCACGATCATTCCCTCGGTGGCGGTACCGCTCTCGCTGGCCGGCACTTTCGCGGTGATGGCCTTTGCCGGCATGTCGCTGGACAACCTCTCGCTGATGGCGCTGGTGGTGGCCACCGGTTTCGTGGTCGACGATGCGATCGTGATGATCGAGAACATCGTGCGGTATATCGAACAGGGCAAGAGCGGCAAGGAAGCGGCCGAGATCGGTGCACGCCAGATCGGCTTCACCGTGCTGTCGCTGACCATCTCGCTGGTGGCGGTGTTCCTGCCGCTGCTGCTGATGCCCGGCGTGACCGGCCGCCTGTTCCATGAGTTCGCCTGGGTGCTGAGCATCGCGGTGGTGCTGTCGATGCTGATCTCGCTGACGCTCACCCCGATGATGTGTGCCTACCTGCTCAAGCCCGATGCCCTGCCCGAGGGCGAGGACGCGCATGAGCGCGCGGCGGCGGCCGGCAAGCAGAACCTGTGGACGCGCACCGTCGGCCTGTACGAGCACAGCCTGGACTGGGTGCTGGGCCACCAGCGCCTGACCCTGGCCGTGGCCGGCGGCGCACTGGTGCTGACCGTGCTGCTGTACGTGCTGATCCCCAAGGGCCTGCTGCCCGAACAGGACACCGGCCTGATCACCGGCGTGGTGCAGGCCGACCAGAACATCGCCTTCCCGCAGATGGAGCAGCGCACCAGGCAGGTGGCCGAAGCGCTGCGCCAGGATCCGGACGTGACCGGCGTGTCGGCCTTCATCGGCGCCGGCAGCATGAACCCCACGCTCAACCAGGGCCAGCTGTCGATCGTGCTGAAGGAACGCGGCGAGCGCGATGGCCTGGAGGAGATCCTGCCGCGCCTGCAGAAGGCAGTGGCCGGCATTCCGGGGGTGGCGCTCTACCTGAAGCCGGTGCAGGACGTAACCCTGGATACCCGTGTGGCCGCCACCGAGTACCAGTACTCGCTGTCGGACGTGGATTCGGCGACGGTGGCGACCCAGGCCACGCGCCTGACCGAAGCGCTGCGCAAGCGCCCGGAACTGGCCGACGTCGACAACAACCTGTCCAGCCAGGGCCGCGCCCTGGAGCTGAACATCGACCGCGACAAGGCCAGCGTGCTGGGCGTGCCGATGCAGACCATCGACGACACGCTCTACGATGCGTTCGGCCAGCGCCAGATCTCGACCATCTTCACCGAGCTCAACCAGTATCGCGTGGTGCTGGAAGTGGCACCGGAGTTCCGCACCAGCACCGCGCTGATGGAACAGCTGGCGGTCGCCTCCAACGGCGCCGGCGCATTGACCGGCACCAATGCCACCAGCTTCGGCCAGGTCACCTCCTCCAACTCGTCCACCGCCACCGGCATCGGCGCGCAGAACACCGGCATCACTGTCGGCGCCGGCAACATCATTCCGCTGTCGGCGCTGGCCGAAGGCAAGGTGAGCAGCGCACCGCTGGTGGTCAGCCACCAGCAGCAGCTGCCGGCGGTGACGGTGTCGTTCAACGTGGCGCCGGGCTATTCGCTGTCCGAAGCGGTGCGAGCGATCCAGGAGACCAAGGACAGCCTGGACATGCCGGCACACCTGCATGCCGAATTCATCGGCAAGGCCGCTGAATTCACCGGCAGCCAGACCGATGTGGTGTGGCTGCTGCTGGCCTCGCTGGTGGTGATCTACATCGTGCTGGGCGTGCTCTACGAGAGCTACATCCACCCGATCACGATCATCTCCACCCTGCCGCCGGCCGGTGTCGGCGCGCTGCTGGCGCTGATGCTGTGCGGGCTGAGCCTGTCGGTGGATGGCATCGTCGGCATCGTGCTGCTGATCGGCATCGTCAAGAAGAACGGCATCATGATGGTCGACTTCGCGATCGAGGCGCGCCGCGCCGGTGCCAACGCGCATGAAGCGATCCGTCGCGCCTGCCTGCTGCGCTTCCGCCCGATCATGATGACCACCGCTGCGGCAATGCTCGGCGCACTGCCGCTGGCGCTGGGCACCGGCATCGGTTCGGAGCTGCGCCGCCCGCTGGGTATCGCCATCGTCGGCGGCCTGCTGCTGTCGCAGCTGGTCACGCTGTACACCACGCCGGTGATCTACCTGTACATGGAGCGCTTCTCCGAGTGGCTGGCGCGCCGCCGCGAACAGCGCGCGCTGCGCAATGGTTCGCTGCAGGAGCCGCAGGCATGATCCACGCCCCGCTGCTGCGGGAGGCCGCACGATGAACCTGTCCGGCCCTTTCATCCGCCGCCCGATCGGCACCGCGCTGCTGGCCATCGGCCTGTTCATGGTCGGCCTGATCTGCTACCTGCGCCTGGGCGTGTCGGCGCTGCCGAACATCGAGATCCCCGTGATCTTCGTGCACGCCAGCCAGTCCGGCGCCGATGCGGCAACCATGGCGTCCACGGTCACCGCACCGCTGGAACGCCACCTCGGCCAGCTGCCGGGCATCGACCGCATGCGCTCGTCGAGCTCGGAAGGCAGCTCGCTGGTGTTCATGATCTTCCAGAGCGGCCACGACATCGATTCGGCCGCGCTGGACGTGCAGACCGCGATCAACTCGGCGCAGGCCGACCTGCCCTCGGGCATGGGCTCGCCGATGTACCAGAAGGCAAACCCGAACGACGACCCGGTCATCGCCATTGCGCTGACCTCGCAGACGCAGTCGGCCGACGAGCTCTACAACGTCGCCGATTCGCTGCTGGCACAGCGCATCCGCCAGATCAGCGGCGTGGCCTCGGTGGACATCGCCGGTGCCTCGACGCCGGCCGTGCGCGTGGACGTCAACCTGCGCCTGATGAACGCGCTGGGCCTGACTGCCGATGATCTGCGCAACGCCGTACGCGCAGCCAATGTCACCTCGCCCACCGGCTTCCTCAGCGATGGAAATACCACCACCGCGATCATCGCCAACGATTCGGTCGCGCGTGCAGCCGACTTCGCCGACCTGGTGGTGAAGACCCAGGGCGATGGCCGGGTGATCCGCCTGAAGGACATCGCCAACGTCTATGACGGCCAGCAGGATGCCTACCAGGCCGCCTGGTTCGACCACAAGCCGGCGGTGGTGATGTACGTGTTCACACGCGCCGGGGCCAACATCGTGGAGACCGTGGACCGGGTCAAGGCGCAGATTCCCGCGCTGCGCGACTACCTGCAGCCCGGCACCACGATGACGCCGTACTTCGACCGTACGCCGACCATCCGCTCGTCGCTGCATGAAGTGCAGATTACCCTGCTGATCAGCCTGGCGATGGTGGTGCTGACCATGGCGCTGTTCCTGCGCCGGCTGGCGCCGACCCTGATCGCCGCCGTAACCGTGCCGCTGTCGCTGGCCGGTGCGGCGCTGGTGATGTACGTGATGGGCTTCACCCTGAACAACCTGAGCCTGCTGGCGCTGGTGATCGCGATCGGCTTCGTGGTGGACGATGCGATCGTGGTGATCGAGAACATCATGCGCCATCTCGACGAGGGCATGCCGCGGATGCAGGCGGCACTGACCGGCGCGCGCGAGATCGGCTTCACCATCGTCTCGATCACTGCCTCGCTGGTGGCGGTGTTCATTCCGCTGCTGTTCGCCAGCGGCATGATGGGCGCGTTCTTCCGCGAGTTCACCGTCACCCTGGTGGCGGCCATCGTGGTCTCGATGATCGTCTCGCTGACGCTGACCCCGGCGCTGTGCAGCCGCTTCCTCAGTGCGCACGACCACAGCGCGCCGCCGTCGCGTTTCGGCCGCTGGCTCGATGCCGGCCACGAGCGGATGCTGCGCATCTACACCGTGTTCCTCGACTTCTCGCTGCGCCACGCGCTGCTGCTGTCGTTGACGCCGTTGCTGCTGATCGCCGCCACCATCTTCCTGTTCGGTGCAGTGAAGAAGGGTGCGTTCCCGCCGCAGGACACCGGCCTGATCTGGGGCCGGGCCAATTCCAGCGCCACCGTTTCCTTCGAGGACATGGTCAGCCGCCAGCGTCGCATCACCGACATGCTGATGGCCGACCCGGCAGTGAAGACCGTGGGCGTTCGCCTGGGCAGCGGCCGCCAGGGGTCGAGTGCGCAGTTCAACATCGAGCTGAAATCGCGCAGGGAAGGCCGTCGCGAAACCACCGCGCACGCCCTGGCGCGGCTGAGCGCCAAGGCCGACCGCTACCCCGACCTGCAACTGCGCCTGCGCGCTATCCAGGATCTGCCCAGCAATGACGGCGGCGGCTCAAGCCAGGGCGCGCAGTACCGCATCTCGCTGCAGGGCAACGACCTGGCATCACTTCAGGAGTGGCTGCCCAAGCTGCAGGCGGAGCTGAAGAAGAACCCGAAGCTGCGCGACGTCGGCACCGATGTGGACAACGCCGGCCTGCGCCAGAACATCCAGATCGACCGCGCAAAGGCTGCGCGCCTGGGCATCACGGTCGGCGCCATCGACGGCGCGCTGTACGGCGCCTTCGGCCAACGCCAGATCTCCACCATCTACTCCGACATCAACCAGTACAGCGTGGTGGTCAATGCCCTGCCCTCGCAGACCGCCACGCCGGCGGCGCTGGATGAGGTTTACGTGCGTGCGGGCAACGGCGACATGGTACCGATCACCGCGGTGGCCACCCAGGTGCCCGGCCTGGCACCGTCGCAGATCACCCATGAAAACCAGTACACGACGATGGACCTCAGCTACAACCTTGCTCCGAACGTGAGCATGGGCGAAGCCAAGGCGATCATCGACGCCACCGTAGCCGGCATGCGCATGCCCGGTGACATCCGCCTGGCCGACGACGCGGGCTTCGGCTTCAATTCAGATCCCAGCGACATGCTGATCCTGGTGTTTGCCGCGATCCTGACCGTCTACCTGGTGCTGGGCATGCTCTACGAGAGCCTGATCCACCCGGTCACCATCCTGTCCACGCTGCCGGCGGCGGGCGTCGGTGCGCTGCTGGCGTTGTTCGGCACCAACACCGAACTGTCGGTGATCTCGATGATCGCGCTGGTGCTGCTGATCGGCATCGTCAAGAAGAACGCGATCATGATGATCGACTTCGCGCTGGTGGCGCAGCGCGAGCATGGGCTGGCGCCGCGCGAGGCGGCACGCGAGGCCAGCATCGTGCGCTTCCGTCCGATCATGATGACGACGATGGTGGCGATCCTGGCAGCGGTTCCGCTGGCGATCGGCCTGGGCGAAGGGTCCGAACTGCGTCGTCCGCTGGGTATCGCGATGATCGGCGGCCTGCTGTTCTCGCAGAGCCTGACCCTGCTCAGCACGCCGGCGCTGTACGTGATCTTCTCGTGCCTGGCCGAACGCTGGCGGGCCCGTCGCGCGCGCAGGCGCGAAGCGAAGCTGCTCAAGCGCGCGCAGCGGGCGTAGAGCGGCCCATCCACGCATGGCGTGGATCTACGGGGGTAGAGCCGGCCACTGGCCGGCTTTCTCCGTACGGCGAATCTGCCGGCCAGCGGCCGGCACTACCGTGGATGCGAATGGTGGGTACGGACCGTGGGTGCGGACCGTTGGTCCGCACGCCTCCAGGTTTGACGTGCCGTAACGAAAAGAGAACAATTCTCATCCAGCCACGGTCCTGCGCCCCGTTGCGGCGCCCCGCTGCCTTCCCCGGCCAGCCTGCGTGATCCCAGCCACTGCCCCTTCCCCCACCCGTGGGCGGATGGCCTGTGGCCGTCCGTCGAGGACCACCATCGATGCTGCCTTCCCGTCTCCCCCGCCTGGCCCTGCTGGCCTCCGCCCTGTCCGCCGCCTGCGCTGCCCATGCCGAAGCGCCGGCCGTCAGCCGCAAAGCCACCGATCTGGATGCGGTGAATGTCACCGCCGAACGCCCCCATACCGACGCCGGCGCACTGGGCGACCGCGCCCTGCGCGACACTCCGTTTGCGATCACCGCTGTTGGCCGCGAGCAGATCGAGCAGCGCCAGGTGGTCTCGCTGGGCGAAGCCTTCCTGCTCGACCCTTCGGTCACCACCCAGGTCAGCGCCTACGCCAGCGGCTGGAGCTCACCCATCCGCAATCGCGGTATCGAACTGAATTTTGACAGCTATCGCGTCAATGGCCTGCAGGTCTCTTCCTGGGGTACCGAATGGCCGCTGGAAGTGATGGAACAGGTCGATCTGCTGAAAGGCCCGGGCGGCTTCCTGTACGGGTTCGGTGCACCCGGCGGCATCGTCAACTACATCACCAAGAAGCCGACGGACACGCCCACCTTCTCCGCCCAGCTGGGTTGGCGTGAACAGGGCATCGTCAGCGGCGGCATCGACGTTGGCGGACGTTTCGGCAACGAGCAGATGTTCGGCTACCGTTTCAACGCCTTCCAGGAAAAGGGCGAGACCTTCAATGGTGGGTACGTCGATCGCAAGGTTGGCGCACTCTCGCTGGATGCCCGCCTGAGCGATGTACTGACCTGGACCTTCGACGGCGTATTCCAGTCACGCGATCTGCGCGAAGAATCGCCGCAGTACTACTTCCGTGGCCTGACATCGCTGCCGCGACCGATTGCCGGGGATACCGACAACAGCGTGCCCGGCACCTACTACGACACCCGATCCAGCCTGCTGTCGACCGGCTTGAACTGGCAGATCAACAGCGACTGGAAAGCCAGCCTGAGTTACGGCGCCACCACCTCGTGGAACGACGTCAACAAGATCTTCGCCTACATCGACAATCCCAACGGCGACTATGACGTCAACGTCTACGAACTGGGCGGAAAGAGCGAGTGGAAGCTGGCCCAGGCGATGCTGCAGGGCAGCTTCCGCACCGGCCCGCTGCAGCATCAGGTGGTGGCGGGCATCAGCCACCAGACCGGGCTGGGATGGGACCGCCCCTACGAATGGAACCTGATCGGCCGCGGCAACCTGTACCAGCGCCCCGCCCTCCGTCATGACGCCGTCGGTTCACGGGTGATGACCCGCGGCGACGAGACCGTGCAGCAGGCCGTGTTCGCAAGCGATACGGTGAACCTCGGTGGCGGCTGGTCGGTGCTGGCGGGCTGGCGTTACAACGACTACGAGACCAGGGGCCGCTACCACACCTACCCGGTCACACCGACCTACGCGGTGATGTTCAAGCCCCGCGATGCCGTCACCCTCTACGCCAGCTACATCGAATCGCTGGAAGCGGGCAGCCGCGTGGGCAACAGCTACGTCAACGCCGGCGACGTGCTCGACCCGACCATCAGCACGCAGTACGAGATCGGCGCGAAGGTCGAGGGGGCACGCTGGAATGCGAACCTGGCGGCGTTCCGGCTGGAGCGTGGCGCCAACATCGATGAGCTCACGCCTGCCGGCAAGCGCCTGGTGCAGGACGGCATCACGCTGTACGAAGGCATCGAAGCCAGTGCCGACCTGCACCTCAACGATGCCCTGGAGGTCGGCGGTGGCGTCACCTGGCTGGACCCGACCTACGACAGGCTGTCGCCGGCCAGCGCCGCACAGGAAGGCAACCGTACCGCCGGTGCCGCGCGCTGGAGCGGCGTCATGCATGCCACCTACCAGCTGCCGTGGGTGGACGGCCTGGAAACGTATGCGGCCGTGCGCTACTACGGCGATGTCTGGTACGACGCCGACAACACCCTGAAGCTGCCCGACTACACGCTGGTGAATGCCGGCGTCGGCTACCGGCTGCTTGCCTCGGGCCACCCGGTGACCCTGCGTGCCAGCGTCGAGAACCTGGCCAACCGGAAGTACTGGTCCAACGCTGGCGCCGGCCTGCCGCGTACGTTCGCGGTGAGCGTTCGGTTCGACATGTAACCCCGGCAACCCCGTAGTGCCGCCCGCCGGCCGGCTCCTCGCACCTTCGTCCGGGCGCATGAAGAGCCGGGCAACGGCCGGCACTACCGCGTATCGAGCGGAAAATCATCCACGCGTGGCGTGGATCTACCATTTCACGCATGGCCCGCAATAATGGTGGAAGACCCTTCCACCGAGCCTGCATGTCCGCCCGCCAATCCCGCCTCAGCCGCCTGTGGGCCCACGAGAAGGCCAGCTATGGCCTGCGGGTGTTCATCGCCCTGGCCGCAGCGCTTGCCGTGTGCTGGCAGCTGGACGCGCTCACCGCCCTGCCCGGCGTGTTTCTCGGCATCATCGCCAGCGCCATCGCCGAGACCGACGACAACTGGTGGGGCCGCACCAAGGCGGTACTGCTGTCGCTGCTGTGTTTCTGCCTTGCCGCAGCATCGGTGATCTGGCTGTTCCCGTGGCCGTGGATCTTCATTGGCGCGCTGGCGCTGTCCACCTTCGGCCTGACCCTGCTCGGTGCGCTCGGCGAGCGCTATGCGTCGATCGCCCAGGCGACGGTGACGCTGGCGATCTACACCATGATCGGCCTGGAGCAGCATGGCGCCGGCGACCTGCACAGCGCGCTGGACGCGGTCAGCCACCTGCTGGCCGGTGCGGTCTGGTACGGCCTGCTGTCGATCCTGTGGACCGCGCTGTTCGCCAACCGTCCGGTGCGCGAACGCGTAGCGCGGCTGTATCAGGAACTGGGCCGCTACCTGCAGCTGAAGGCCGCGCTGTTCGAGCCGGTGAGGGAAGCAGACCTGCAACGTCGCCAACTCGACCTGGCCGAACAGAACCGGCGTGTGGTCGGTGCGTTGAACGAGGCCAAGACAGCGATCCTGGCCCGCTTCGGCCGTTCCGGGCGGCCGGGCGTGAACTCCGGTCTGTACCTGCGTCTCTATTACATGGCACAGGATTTCCACGAGCGCGCCAGTTCCTCGCACTACCCCTATGGCGCGCTGGTCGACGCCTTCTTCCACAGCGATGTGCTGTACCGCTGCCAGCGCCTGCTCGACCTGCAGGGCCAGGCCTGCGCGCGCCTGGGCGAAGCGATCCGCCTGCGCCGTCCGTTCGTGTATGGCGAAAGCAACCAGCAGGCCGGACGCGATCTGGCCGATGCGCTGGCCTACCTGCGTGACCAGCAGCGCCCGCAGTGGCAGCGCCTGCTTGGTTCTCTGGACCTGCTGGTGCACAACCTGCGCAGCATCGAGCGCCGCCTGCTGGACGCGGAGCGCTCCGAGGCCAGTCTGGACAACGTCGACACCCGCCTGCGCGACAGCAACCCGCACACGTTGCGCGAGATGGGCGTGCGCATCCGCCAGCAGCTCACGCCCGGCTCGGTGCTATTCCGCCATGGCCTGCGCATGGCGCTGGCGCTGATCGCCGGCTTTGCCGCGATACGCCTGTTCAATGCACAGAACGGCTCGTGGGTGCTGCTGACCATCGTGTTCGTGTGCCGCCCCAACTTCGGTGCCACCCGCCAGCGCCTGGCGCAACGCATCGTCGGCACCGTGGCCGGCCTGGTACTGACCTGGGCGCTGTTGCAGCTGTTCCCACAGCTGCACGTGCAGCTGCTGATCGCACTGCTGTCGGCGCTGCTGTTCTTCTTCACCCGTACCGATCGCTACCTGGTGGCATCGGCGGCGATCACGGTGATGGCGCTGACCTGCTTCAACCTTATCGGCGACGGCTTCGTGCTGATCGTGCCGCGCATGGTCGATACGCTGCTGGGCTGCGCGATCGCCGCCGTCGCCGCATTCCTGATCCTGCCCGACTGGCAGGGCCGGCAGCTGCATCTCGTCCTGGCACGCGTGCTGGACACTGCGGCTCGCTACCTGGATTCGGTGCTGGGCCAGTACCGCAGCGGCATGCGCGATGACCTGGCATACCGCATCGCCCGCCGCGACATGCACAACGCCGACGCCGCGCTGTCCACCGCATTGTCGAACATGCTGCGCGAACCCGGCCATGTGCGCCGCAATCTGGATGCCGGCTTCCGCTTCCTGGCGCTGTCCAACACGCTGCTGGGGCATCTGTCGGCGCTGGGTGCGCACCGCGACCAGGTGGACAGCTATGCTGGCGATCCACTGGCGCTGGCCGCGGGCGATCGCGTGCGCAAGGCACTTCAGCAGCTGGCGACGGCGCTGACCGCGCGGCAACCCGTTGCGGAAGATGACAACGACTCAGACCGCGCGGTGGCCGCCGAGCTGGAGCAGATCGACGAGGCGATGCCGCCGAAACTGCAGCTGATCCGTACCCAGATGGCGCTGGTGCTGCGGATGCTGCCGAAGGTGCGTGCAGCGGCCAATGAGGCAGTGACCAACCTGACCTGATTCCTTGTCGCTGGTCGGACATCCCATCCGCGCGTGGCGTGGATCTACTGCACCGTGTGCAACCGTGTGTTGCGCCTTGCGATGCATTCCGATCACGTTCCCGCGCGGATACTGGGTGATCCCCTGGTACTGGAATCCCCGATGAAGATCGAACTCGCCGGCCGCACCGCGCTGGTCACCGCCTCCACCGCCGGCATCGGCCTGGCGATCGCCCAGGGTCTTGCCGCGGCGGGTGCGCGGGTCATTCTCAACGGCCGCAGCACCGACAGTGTCGAACGCGCCCGCCAGCGCCTGCTCGCTACCGTTCCGGGTGCCGAGGTGATCGGCGTGGCCGCCGATCTCTCCGATGCGGCCGGCGTCGATACGCTGCTGGCCGGCCTGCCCAAGGTCGACATCCTGGTCAACAACGCCGGCGTCTTCGGCCCCGAGGACTTCTTCGAGACCGAAGATGCCACCTGGGAGCGTTACTGGCAGACCAACGTGATGTCCGGTGTGCGCCTGTCGCGGGCACTGCTGCCGGCGATGGTCGATGCCGGCTGGGGTCGCGTGCTGTTCATCTCCTCCGAATCGGCACGCAACATTCCCGCCGACATGATCCACTACGGGGTCAGCAAGACCGCGCAGCTGTCGCTGTCGCGCGGCCTGGCCAAGCGCGTGGCCGGCAGTGGCGTCACCGTCAACGCGGTGCTGCCCGGCCCGACCCTGTCCGATGGCTTCGCGGCGATGTTCGAGGATGAACGCCAGCGCAGCGGCAAGCCGCTGGAGCAGATCGGCCGCGAGTTCGTGATGGCACACAGGCCATCCTCGGTGATCCAGCGCACTGCCACGGTCGAGGAAGTGGCCAACATGGTGGTGTACCTGGCCTCGCCGCAGGCTTCCGCCACCTCCGGCGCGGCGCTGCGCGTGGACGGCGGCGTGGTCGACGATATCGTCTGAGGGTGCTGGCAGGTGTGCGGACCAACGGGTCCGCACCCACAGGTCCGTACCCACAGCAGATGGGCAGGAATGCTAGGCTGCGCCGGTCAAGGAGGCTCCATGTCCGGTCACAACCAGTTCGCCCTGCTGCGCCAGCGCCGTTTCCTGCCGTTCTTCGTGGTCCAGGCACTCGGCGCGTTCAACGACAACGTGTACCGGCAGGCGATCATCAGCATGTTGCTGTTCATGGCCGTGCCGGAGGAGGAGCTGGGGCTGTACGCCACGCTGGCACCGGCCATCTTCATCCTGCCCTACTTCCTGTTCTCGGCACTGGCCGGGCAGATCGCCGACAAACTTGAGAAATCGCGACTGATCGTGATCACCACCACCATGGAGATCGTGATCATGTCGCTGGCGGCCGTCGGCTTCCTGACCCAGAGCCTGCCGGTGCTGCTGGTGGCCCTGTTCTGCACCGGCATGCAGTCGACCCTGTTCGGCCCGGTGAAGTACTCGGTGCTGCCGTCGGTGCTCAAGCCCGAGGAACTGACCGGCGGCAACGGCCTGGTCGAGATGGGCACCTCGATGTCGATCCTGTCCGGCATGATCGTCGGCGGCCTGGTGTTCACCGTGGCCGGCAGCCACGGCACCGTGGTGGCGGCCTGCGCGATCATCGCGCTGGCGATCTGTGGCAACATCGCCGCGCGCCTGATTCCCAAGGTCGATGCCGGCGACCCGAACCTGAAGATCAACTGGAACCCGCTGCCGGAATCACTGGCGGTGCTGCGCATGGCGCGCCAGCAGAAAGCCGTGCGCAATTCGATCCTGGGCGTGTCCTGGTTCTGGTTCGTCGGCACCGTGCTGACCTCGCAGCTACCGGCCTATGCGGTGACCAACCTGGGCGGTGAGCCAACCCTGTACATCTTTGCGCTGGCCCTGTTCTCGGTTGGCACCGGCATCGGCTCGCTGCTGTGCGAGAAGCTGTCGGCGCGCACGGTGGAAATCGGCCTGGTGCCGCTGGGCGCGTTCGGCATGACCGCGTTCCTGCTCGACCTGTACTTCGCCCGCAGCGGCGAGGCGACCGTGCAGGGGCTGGCCATCGGGCCGTTCCTGCAGCAGCCGGGCAGCAGCCGCATCGTCATCGACCTGGTCGGCATCGGCCTGTTCACCGGCATCTTCGTGGTGCCGCTGTTCGCGCTGATCCAGAGCCGCACGCCGAAGGCGCAGATGTCGCGCGTGTTCGCGGCGCTGAACATCCAGAATTCCGGCTTCATCGTCGCTGCGGCCCTGCTGTCGCTGGCCGCGCACACGCTGCTGCACTGGACCATCCCGCAGCAGTTCCTGGCGCTGGCCATCGCCAACGCGCTGGTGGCGATCTACATCTTCACCATCGTCCCCGAATTCCTGATGCGCTTCCTCAGCTGGCTGATGGTGCGCACGCTGTACCGGCTGCGCCCGCACGGCATCGAGGCCAACGTGCCCGACGAAGGCGCCGCGCTGCTGGTCTGCAACCATGTCAGCTACATGGACGCGCTGATCCTGTCGGCGACGATTCCACGCCCGGTGCGCTTCGTCATGTACTACCGGATCTTCAACATCCCGGTGATGCGCTGGATCTTCCGCACCGCCAAGGCGATCCCGATCGCCGGCGCGCGCGAAGACCCGGCGCTGATGCAGCGCGCGTTCGACGAGATTGACGCCGCGTTGGCCGAAGGTGAGCTGGTCTGCATCTTCCCGGAAGGTGCGCTGACCAGGGATGGTGCGATGGCCCCGTTCAAGTCGGGCGTTGAGAAGATCCTCCAACGGCGGCCGGTGCCGGTGGTGCCGATGGCCCTGCGCGGCATGTGGTCGAGCATGTGGAGCCGGCGCGACAGCCGCCTGGGCCGCATGCGGGTGCCGCGCCGTTTCCGTGCCACCGTCGAAGTGGTCGCGGCGCCGGCCGTGGATGGCCACAGCACCAGCGCCCCGGTGCTGGAGGCCCAGGTGCGGGCACTGCGCGGCGATCACGCCTGACGGACCCGGCCCGCCAAGCGGGCCCGGCAGCCTCCCCCGCATAGGCCACCGTCCGGTGACGTACGCGACATGTCGTGACTGTAAACGCATACATGCAACGTCGGTTGCGGTAGATTACGCACCCACAGGGGGGAGGTCCGGCCGATACATCACGGCTGGCCACCAAGGAATGGAGTCTTGCTTTGAATCAACCACCACCGCTCAGCCGTCCGGTCTACATCCCCAACCATCTGGTCTGGGCGATCCTGACGACGCTGTTCTGCTGCCTCCCGTTGGGCGTGGTGTCGATCGTCTATGCCTCCCAGGTCGATGGCCGCCGCGCGGCCGGCGACCTGCCGGGGGCCTACAGTGCGTCGCGCAAGGCGGGCTGGTGGGCGGTGGCTTCGGCCGTGGCCCTGCCGGTCCTGTTGCTGTTGTGGTTCGGGCTGTTCGGCGGCTTGGCCGTGCTGGGCGCTCTTTCCGACCAATGATCTACCACCACCACCCATCAAGGAGCTTGAACCCATGAATACCGCCACTCCGCAGGTCCCGAACAACCTGGTCTGGGCGATCCTGACCACCCTGTTCTGCTGCCTGCCGGCCGGCATCGTGTCGATCGTCTATGCCGCCCAGGTCAACGGCAAGCTGGCCGCTGGCGACATTGCCGGCGCCCAGGACTCCGCCGCCAAGGCCAAGAAGTGGGCCATCTGGTCGGCCATCGCCTGGGCCGTCGTGGTCGTGCTGTACGTGCTGTTCTTCGTTGTGCTCGGCGGCATGGGCGCGATGAGCAACAGCGGCTACTGATACGCCTGGACGGATCCGGCGCCTGCGCCGGATCCGTTGTTGCATGTCCGCGCTTCCTGCTCGTTCCCGGTTCGCCCGCTGGGCGCCGCTGCTGGTTTCCGCCGGCCTGGCCGCGGGCGCCACGGTGCTCCTGCGCAACGTCAATCCGTATGTCGCCGGCAATCCCTTGCCGAGCTGCCCGCTGTACGCGCTGACGGGCCTGTACTGCCCGGGATGTGGCAGCACGCGCTGCCTGTATTCGCTGGTCCACTTCGACCTGCCCGGCGCGATGGCGATGAACCCGCTGCTGGTCATCAGCCTGCCGTTCCTGTTGCTGATGCTGCTGAACATCGCCGGCATCCGCCCACGCCTGCTCGACCCGCTCATGCGGGTGCTGGCCAATCCTGTGTTCTGGCTCTGGGTGCTGCCTGGGTATGCGCTGCTGCGCAACCTGCCGTGGGCACCGTTTACCGCGCTGGCGCCGATCTAGGTTTCCAGCCAACGGCGCAGCCCCTCGTGGTGGGCGGCGTTCGTCGATCATGGGGTTGGCCGGGCGGGATGGGTTTGCGGGGGACGCCGTGAATCCGTCCGTGGAGGCTTGGCCGCGGCTTGCTCGTGTGCGCTGTCCTGCGCGCACGGCAAGACCAGGGTTGGGCGTCCTGCCCAACCCGCCCGAGGCATGCCTCGGACCCATGCCGCGGACACCCCCTCAAACCCATCCCGCCCGGCCACGGACAGTTTCCGTGCGCGTCCGCCACGGAAAAGAAAGAGAAGATCAAAAGCGGATAGCTTCGCTGCGCTCGCTCGGAGCCGAGCATGGCTCGGCTCTACAGAACGTCAGTGCACGGAAAACTGTCGAAGGCGGGGTGGGTCGGATGGCGGGGGTGTGAGCCGCATGGATGCGGCGACCAAGCCTCCATGGACGGATTCACGGCGTCCCCCGCCATCCGACCCACCCCGCCAACCCGCAGCAATCCTGCCGTTGCTGTTGCTGTTGCTGTCGCCTCTGCAGGTGCAGGGCTGCAAGCCCTGCCAGAACACCTACGTCACCCAGCCTGCAATCACCAGCAACGCGAGGATCGCCAGCCACAGCAGCAGCATCCGCCACACCAGGCTCATCGCATCACGCAGGTCCGGCAGCCGCTGCCACACCGGCAACAGCCCGGCCTCGGTGTAATCGTGCGCATCTTCGCGCAGCTCGGCGTTGACGCTGGCCCGCGCCACCGCGCCCAGGAACCCGATGGTGCCGGCCAGCCGCTCGCCATGCGCCTGGCGCCACGCCTTCCACGCCGTATCGAAGTTGCCCACCAGCGCCATCGAAAACGCCATCAGCTGCGCCACCGGCCACTCGATCCAGCCCAGCAGGCGCTGCGCCAGCGCCAGCGGCTCCACCGGCACGCGAGCACGCATCGGGCTTTCCGCCATCAGCGCCAGCAGCCGGTACCCCAGCGCACCGGCCGGGCCCAGCAGCAGGAACCAGAACAGCACCGCGAACCAGCGCCGCAGCGCGTTGAGCACGGTGGCCTCGACCAGCGACGGCACGTCTTCGCGCAGGCTGCCACCGGCCGCCTGCAGGTTGCGCACGGCGGCCTGACGCGTTGCGGCGTCGTCCGCATCGATGATCGCTTCGATATCACGATCCAGATCACGCGGCCCCCAGCACCAGGCCAGCACCGCCACGCCCAGCATCAGCGACGGCAGCCCGAACAGCACCCCGCGCAGCAGCCATGCCAGCAGCGCCATCAGCAGCAGCGGCGGCAGCAGTGCCAATGCAACACCGGCCGGTCCCTGCCACGCCTTTCCGCCATGCGCGTCCAGCCAGCCCAGCCAGCGCCGGAAGCCGTCGAAACGGCGCAGCGAGGCGGCAGCGGCCGGGGCAACATGGCCCAGGGCCAGTGCCACCAGCACGGCGGCCAGAGTGGTGAACATGGCAGGTCTCCCTACGAAACGGAACGCTCGGCGCCGTTACCTTACCTGTCGCAGCGGCGCCCCTCAGCGGTGAACCGGACTGTAACCCGGGCCGTGTTCAGGTGGCGGCAATACAGCAGCCACAACCGGCCCGGCCGCAGGCCGGTTCAGCCCTGCTGCTCGCGGTACCAGTGTTCGATCAGGCCGCGCGAAATCGAGATCGGCGGCGACAGGCGGATGCCCTGGCCATCGTCGTCCGCATCGCGTGCCAATGCTGCGCCAACCTCATCGGCAGTGAACCAGCGCGCGTCTTCCAGTTCGCCATCCACAGTCGGCAGGTCATCCTGCGCCTGTGCACGGAAACCGATCATCAGCGCGCCGGGGAACGGCCACGGCTGCGAACCGAGGTACTGGCAGGCGGTCACCCGCACCTTGCTCTCCTCGTGCACTTCACGCACCACGGTCTGCTCGAACGTCTCGCCGGGTTCGACGAAGCCGGCCAGCACCGAGTAACGACGCGGGGCCCAGTTCGACTGCCGGCCCAGCAGCAGCCGGCCCTGGTTCTCCACGGCGACGATCACGGCGGGATCGACACGCGGGTAGTGCTCGGTGGAACACTGCGCGCAACGGCCGACGAAGCCGCCTCGGGCAAACGCCACGGCGCCGCCGCACACACCGCAGAAGCGGGTGCGCGAGTGCCAGTAAGACATGCCGCGGGCATAGCTGAAGGCGGTCGCATCGGCCATCGACCACAGCAGCGCGGCCTGGCGCAGGTCGAGGCGACGTGGTGCGGTGACGGTGACGCTGGCGGCTTCAACCGAGAACCATGCTTGTTCCCCGCGCAGGCCGAGGAAGATCGCGGAGCCGGGACCACCCCCGATGTCGGCGCCGGTCAGCGCCAGCGGCTGGTCGTCATCGCCGGTAAAGGCGCTGCCGTCCTGATCGAGCACGAGAATGTGCGCGCCCGGCCACAGGCGCGCCAGTGCATCGGCATCGTCGCGCAGGGCATCGGCGCGCTCCAGCGGTTCGCCAACGAAGGCGAAACCGGAAAGCGGCGAAGAAGTATTGGGCATCCGGCAAGCGTGCCGCCAATCGATGCGGGTGGCAAGGTCGGCGCTGTGCGCAATCTGCTGTTGTGTGCATGGAGGCACAGAGCATCCACGCACGGCGTGGATCAACTGATCCGCTCTGGTGGGTGCCAACCGTGGTTGGCACATCCTGGCCACAGGGCTCTTACATGCTGAAGCTGCTGCCGCAGCCGCAGGTGGTCTTTGCGTTCGGGTTGCGGATCACGAACTGGGCACCGGTCAGGCTCTCGGTGTAATCCACCTCGGCGCCCATCAGGTACTGCAGGCTCAGCGGATCGACCAGCAGGGTCACCCCGCTGGTCTGTACCGCCAGGTCATCCTCGGCACGGTTCTCGTCGAACTCGAACCCGTACTGGAAGCCCGAACAGCCGCCGCCCTCGATGTACACACGCAGGGCCAGGTCGGGGTTGCCCTCTTCCTGGATCAGGGATTTGACCTTGGCGGCCGCCGACTCGGTGAAGTTCAGCGGGCGCTCCAGCGATTGGTAATCGGGCGCGGCAACCGGAGTGGCGCCGGGCAGGGAGACTAGCGTGCTCATGATGCCAGCATGGGGGTGCCGGGGATGGCTTTCAAGCCATCGCCTCGGCCAGCTTGCGGCGTGCAGCAGTGTCGCCCTTGCCGCCATTGGCCTCATCGCCTTCCGGCGCCGGCAGGGCCGCCATCGGGGCGCTGGCATGGATCAGGCGGCCGTTCAGCTGGGCGCCCGCATTCATCTCCACCACCTGGTAATGGACGTTGCCATTGACCCGTGCGCTCGGGGTCAACTCGACCTTCTCGGTGGCGTGTACATCGCCGTCCAGGCGGCCGCTGATGACCACCACCTGCGCGCGGATCTCGCCCTCGATCACGCCATGCTCGGCGACCGTCAGGGTCGCGCCACTGGCGCCTTCGGCGGCGATCACCTTGCCATGGATGCGGCCTTCCACGTACAGGCCACCACTGAATTCCACATCACCGCGGATCACCACCTGGTTGCCGATCAGGGCATCCACCACCAGCTGGCCTTCACGGTTGGATTTGCTGCTTCCGAACATCTGCCTACTCCCCTTTGGCGGCCGGCGCACCGGCCTGTTTCCAGTCGAATACCTGGGTGGTACCCCCCGTACCACTCCCCAATGTCACCCGCACGCGTTGCGGGGTGAAGTCAGCCGGCAGCATCACGCTGCCGGTGAGCTGCTGGAAGTACCGGAACGAGTAATCCTGTCCCGGTACCTTGCTGCGCTGGTGCAGATCATCCCAGCTGATCGTGGCCAGCTTGCCGTTCCTGACGCCTTCCACGGTGAAGCGCATCTGCCCCTGGCTGATGGCGCCGCGGTTGAGGTTCTGGGTCAGCACGGCGGTGTACTGCCAGGTGCCGGCCGCTTCCGGGCTGAACTCGATCGAATGGGTGTTCAGGCCCTTGCGCTGGCTGGTCGAACCCACCAGGCGCTCATAGAAGGCAACGTCGGCACGCAGGCCGGCGATTTCCTCATCGCGCTCGGCCAGCGAGGACTGCACCTCGGTGTTGGCAGCGCGGCTGATGCGGTCGGAGGCTTCCAGCGTGGCCTGCTTCTGGCGCAGTTCGGTCAGCTGCGCCTGCAGCGTCTCGGCACGCTTCTCGGCGGCCTGCAGGCGCTGGCCCTGGGCATCGCGCGGGGTGGCCATCCAGCAGCCACCGAGCACGGCCAGCACCAGGCTGAGCAGCCAGATGCCGCCGATCACCAGCAGGCGGCGACGGTCGGCAGGCGGTTGCGGCGCGCCGGGCAGGCGGACCTGCACGCGCATGGGAGGACGGTTGGTCATGGGTGGTTTCCGGGGTATCGCAAGGGCGACACCGGTACGGCCCCTGTGGCAAACGACGGGCTAGTGTATGACAGGACGGGTGGGTTTCCTGCGCAGCAGCGAGCCACGGTCTGTGGCGTTCAGGCATGCCATCGTCGATAGTGTGGTCCCCTGCACAGTTCCGTCGCCGGAGCATCGCCATGACCGAAGCCCACCTGTTCGTGATCGGCATCCTGCTGGCCTGGCTGGCCGGCATCCGCGTCTACCTCACCGTGTTCGGTGTCGGCCTGGCCGGCCTGCTCGGCTGGGTCGACCTGCCACCGGCCCTGCAGGCTACTGAATCGTGGTGGGTGCTGGGCACTTCGGCGGCGCTGGCGGTGACCGAATTCTTCGCCGACAAGATTCCCGGCGTGGACTCGGCGTGGGATCTGGTGCAGACCCTGGCACGTGTACCCGCAGGTGCCTTCCTTGCCGCAGCCACGCTGTCGCCGGATGGGCAGCTGGGTACCGGCGCACTTGCTGCCGGTGCCGGTGTCGCGCTGGCCAGCCATGGACTGAAAGCCGGCACCCGTGCCCTGCTCAATACCTCGCCCGAGCCTGCCAGCAACTGGGTGGCCTCCGCCGCCGAGGACACCGTGGTGGTCGGGGGCCTGGCCCTGGCCCTGGCGCACCCGTGGATCGCGCTGATCGTGGTGCTGGCCTGCAGCCTGGCGGGCGCGCTGCTGGTGTGGCTGGTCTGGCGCACCTTGTGGAAGGGCGTGCGCTGGCTGGCACGCAGTGCGTCGCCGGACGGTCCGCGCCAGCCGGGTACCGGTTGAACCTCGGGCTTGTCGCATAATGGACGCGAACACCAGGAGCACCGATGGCCGCAAACGAATCCCCCGCGGGCGCCCGCCCGGGACGCGCTGAATCCCCTCCGGCCGATCATTGGCAACGCTGGGCCGCGGAGCCGGCGAGCGCGGTCGCCGCAGTACCCGCAGTGGTTCCGCCGCTGGCCAGCTGCGACATGCCCGCATCGATCGGCAGCGCGCCACCGCCTCTGCCGGGCCCGGCCTTCCTGGCCGAGGCTGGCAACAACGACCAGGCGCCGTTGGCCTCCGATTCGCCCTACCGCGTGCTGATCGTCGAGGACGACCGCGCCCAGGCCCTGTTCGCGCAGAGCGTGCTGCACGGCGCCGGCATGCAGGCAATCGTGCACAGCGACGCCGATGGCGCGCTGCAGGCGATCAAGGAACACCGTCCCGACCTGATCCTGATGGATCTGCACCTGCCCGGACTGGATGGCATGCGACTGACCGCACTGATCCGCCAGCAGCCCGGCCTGCAGCTGCTGCCGATCGTGTTCCTCAGCGGCGATCCGGATCCAGAGCGCCAGTTCGAAGTGCTCGACAGCGGCGCCGACGATTACCTGAGCAAGCCGATCCGCCCGCGCCACCTGATCGCCGCCGTGGCCAACCGCATCCGCCGCGCACGTGCGCAGGCCGCGACCCTGCCCGGTGCCAGCGGCGTACCGGCCACCAGCAATCCGGAAACCGGCCTGCCGACGCGCCATCACGTGCTGCAGCAGCTCAACACCGCACTCGCCCACCGCGACCGGGGCGGTGTGTTCTTCATCGAAGTGGCCAGCGCGCTGGGGCTGCGCGAACGCTATGGTTATGCCGCCTTCGAGCGCCTGATGGTACAGGCCGGGCAGCGCCTGGCCGAGGCCGGCCATCCACACCTGCTGGCACGCCTGAACGACAACAGTTTCCTGCTGCTGGCCCGCAACGCCGACGAAGATGCCCTGGAAGGCATCGCCGCTTCCCTGCGCGAGCAGCTGTCGGCGCGTGCCTTCGTGATCCGCGACGACGAATCGGTGCACCTGCGCGGCGTGGTGGGTTATGCGCCGCTGTCGCCGGGCTTCGACGATGCCAACGCTGCACTGGAAGCGATCGAGCGCACCACTCTGCAGGCACGCCTGCTCAGCGCCGGTGTGGCGGGCCATGTGCACCGCCAGGCCGTCACCGAACAGGAGCACCTGGCACTGCTGGAAGGCCAGCTGGAGCTGGCCTATCAGCCGATCGTCGCCGTCGCCGGTGGCAACACCGCGCAGTACCAGCTGCTGCTGCGCCTGCGCCAGGCCGATGGCACGGTGCTGGCGGCCGGCCAGGTTATTCCGGCCGCCGAAGCGGCAGGCCGTATCGCCGACCTCGACCAGCAGGTGATGGAGCACGCGCTGGGCCTGCTGGATCTCTACCGGCACGCCACGCCGCCGCTGAACCTGTTCGTCTCGCAGTCGCTGCGCACCCTGCAGCGCGACGCCTTCGCCGACTGGCTGCTGGAATCGCTGCAGCAGCGTGACCTGCCGGGCAGTGCGCTGGTGATCGACGTGCGCCTGCCCGACGCACTGATCCACACCGTGCCGCTGCAACAGTTCTGCCAGCGCATGGCCGGCCCCGGGGTGCGATTCTGCCTGAGCCAGTTCGAGCCCAGCGGCGAAGCCGACGCCCTGCTGACCCAGCTGCCGCTGTCGTTCGTGCGCATGGCCGCGCGCTTCTCCAGCAGCCATGCCAACCCGGCCACGCGCGAGGAACTGCGCAAGGCGATCGAACAGGCACATGCGGCCGGGCTGCAGATCATCGGGCAGCAGATCGAGGACCCACAGGCCGCCGCGGCGATGTGGGTCGGCGGCGTCGACTACATCCAGGGCAACATGGTGCAGTCGGCCGGCAGCGACCTGAACTTCGACTTCCACAACGCGGTGCTCTGACGTGCCGCTGTGGGGCGTGCTGCTGGTTGCCCTTGCCGCGGCCGCCGTGGCGCTGCTGTTGGGTCTGCGCCTGCGCGCACGCAGCCGTGCACTGGCCCGGCTGCAACGCGCACACGATGCGCTCGCCGTCGAACGCGACCAGCTGCGCCGTACCACCGAACGCCAGGGCCAGCTGGAACAGCAGCTGCTGCAGGCCAAGCAGGCCGCCGAAGCAGCGGTGCTGGCCAAGGGCGAGTTCCTGGCCACCATGAGCCACGAGATCCGCACCCCGCTCAACGGCATCCTGCCGATGCTGGAGCTGATCGCGCACGGGCCGCTGGGCGAGGACCAGCGGCAGATGCTGGCCACCGCTTCGGCCAGTTCACAGCAGCTGCTGCGCATCGTCGATGACATCCTCGACTACTCACGGCTGGAAGCACAGGCGCTGGAACTGGAAATCACCAGCTTCAACCTGCGCGATCTGCTGGATGGCGTGGTGCAGCTGATGCAGCGCGCCGCCGACGCCAAGGGCCTGTCCCTGACCCTGCAGCTTGACCCGTCGGTGCGCCTGCCGGTGCGCGGCGACCCGGTACGCCTGCGCCAGGTGCTGAGCAATCTTCTGGCCAATGCCATCAAGTTCACCGCGCGCGGCCAGGTACAGCTGCGCGTGCAGCGGCTGGGCGAAGGCGCGGCCCAGCACCAGCTGCGCTTCGAGATCATCGACACCGGCATCGGCATCGATGAGGCACTGCAGGCACGCCTGTTCCAGTCCTTCAGCCAGGCCGATGCCTCGACCACGCGCATCTACGGCGGCACCGGCCTGGGCCTGGCCATCTGCAGGCGCATCATCGACCTGATGCACGGGCAGATCGGCGTGCAGTCCACGCCCGGCCAGGGTGCTACGTTCTGGTTCGAGATTCCGCTGCTGAAGGTGCCCGGCGACCTGCCGGCGATGGCCCGCGCGCCGACAGCGCTGCTGCTGTTCAGTGCCGATGCAATGCTGCAGAAACGCATCGAGCGCATCGCCGCCCACCATGGGCTGCAGGTGCAGATGCTGAGCCAGCTGGACGCCGTGGTCGAACAGCTGCGCACCGCGCCGCAACCCGGGCAACCGGCACCGGCGTGGCTGCTGGTCGATGCACGCGCGCGGCGCAGCGGCGAGGCGATGCTGCAGCAGGCACTGGCCGAGCGCGGTGACGACGACGCACTGCAGGTGCTCTGGCTGCAGGATGATGCACCAGCGCAACGACCGCGCCAGCGCCAGCTGCCCACGCACTTCGACGATGCCGCACTGCATGCACTCCTGGCCGCACCTGTCACGCCTGCCCGTCCTGCCGCCCTGCTTTCCAGTGCCGGAGATGGGGTACCCGCGCCGGTGCTGCCGCCACTGCACCTGCGCGTGCTGCTGGTGGAAGACAATACGGTCAACCGGATGGTGGCCGAGCAGCTGCTGCGCGTATTCCAGTGCGAGGTGCGCAACGCCGTCGATGGCGAGCAGGCATTGGCCGCACTTCGCGAAGGCGGCGTGGACATCGTGCTGATGGATTGCCAGATGCCGGTGCTGGACGGCTACGCCGCCACGCGCCACTGGCGTGCGGAAGAAGCGGAAACCGGGCGAGCGCGCCTGCCGATCATCGCGATGACCGCCAATGCCATGGCCGGCGACCGCGAGCGCTGCCTGCAGGCTGGCATGGACGATTACCTGTCCAAGCCGATCGCCCGCGCCACGCTGCATGCGCTGTTGAAGCGCTGGGGTGGCGGTAAAGCCGCATCACCTGCACGGCCTTCTGCAGAGCCGAGCATGGCTCGGCTGACGGCCAACAGCAGTGGGGCTCCATCAGCCGAGCATGGCTCGGCTCTGCAGGACGATGACAGCCGAGTGGGCTCCAAGCCACAACCGGTACTCGACCGCGATGTGCTGGACGAACTGCACGCGGTGATCGGCGACGCCGCCATCCAGATCGTGTCGGTCTTTCTTGACGATGCGCCAGCGATGGTGCAGCAGCTGCAGCAGGCCGCGCAGAGCGGCGACGAGCCCCGCCTGCAGGCGGTCGCGCACAGCCTGAAATCGTCGAGTGCGAACGTGGGAGCCCTGTCGCTGTCGGCGGTCGCGCAGCGCATCGAACGCGAGGCCCGTGGTGGCAGCCTGCAGCGCCCCGCGGTGGCGGTCGCGCTGCTGGTTGCCGAATTCGCCCGGGCACGTGTGGCCCTGACGGGCTACCTGGCGCAGCATCGTGCGGGCCAGGACAGCTGACTCACTCTTCCAGCTTGCTCAGCAGGTACTTGGGCTCGCCGATGCGCTCGATCAGGTCGAGCTGGGTTTCCAGCCAGTCGATGTGTTCTTCTTCCGAATCGAGAATCTTCACGAACAGCTGGCGACTGACATAGTCGCCGACCGAATCGGCATAGGCGACGGCCTCGCGCAGGGTGACCACGCCGTCGCGCTCCAGCGACAGGTCGCACTGCAGGATCTCGGTCGGGTTCTCGCCGATGCGCAGCTTGCCCAGCGCCTGGAAGTTCGGCAGGCCTTCGAGGAACAGGATGCGGTCGGCGAGCATGTCGGCATGCTTCATCTCGTCGATCGATTCCTTGTACTCGTGCTCGGCCAGTTCCTTGATGCCCCAGTTCTTCAGCATCTTGGCGTGCAGGAAGTACTGGTTGATCGCGGTCAACTCGTTGTAGAGGACCTTGTTGAGGAATTCGATGACCTTGGTGTCGCCCTTCATGGGATGCTCCTGCACGCTGAAAACGCAGGCACTTTAACGCCTTGCCTGCGGCCGTGAAGGAACGCGAATCGTGCGCATTGGCCTGTGCGGCCGCGCGTGAAGGATGCAAAAGCGCGGCGTCAATGCGCCGCGAAGAAACGATCAGGCAACCTGGGCCAGGCCCAATACCGGCAGCGGCAGATCGTGGGTCGCACGCGCCTTGGCCAAGAGGTCCGCGGCCATGTCCAGGCAGGAACCGCAGGTCGCACCACAGCCGGTCCGCATGGTCAGTTCGGCCACCGTGCTGACACCATGGCTGGCGGCTTCGCGGATCTGGTGGTCGGTGACTCCGTTGCAGATGCAGACGTACACAGGCGGGAACCGGGCTGACAGGCCAGGAGCGGCCTGGTGGCTATTCCAATGGAAACGAGAATGGTTGTCAATCAGAGACCTGAACCATTCTCGATACCGTTCAGCCCGTCAGCTGGCTGGGCCATCACCCGTGGCCTTCTTCGGCCAGTAGCCGCGCGTCCGCGGGCGCTTGCGCGGGCGGTCGTGGCCGGCCGTGTGGCCGGGCATCCAAGCCTCGGCGGCGCTCTTGGGCATGGCGGTTACGCCCTGCCCGGCGACCCCGCGCGCCAAAGGCGCCAGATGACGCAGTGCGCGCGCATAGACGCCGCGCTTGAACACCACCACATGCTCCACCGGGTACCAGAAATCGACCCAGCGCCAATGATCGAACTCGGGCGAGTCAGTGTGGTCCAGCTTCACATGGGATTCGTCGCCGGTCAGGCGCAGCAGGAACCAGACCTGCTTCTGGCCGATGCAGACCTGCCGCTCGTTGCGGCGGATGGCCCGCGCCGGCAGCTTGTAGCGCAGCCAACCGGGCGTGGCCCCGAGCACTTCCACATGCTCAGGCAGCAGGCCGGTTTCTTCCTGCAGTTCACGATACATGGCCTCGACGGGCGTCTCATCGGTGTTCATGCCCCCTTGCGGGAACTGCCAACCATCCCGGCGCACGCGTCGTGCCCAGAACACCTGGCCGTCCTGCCGCATCAGCACAATGCCGACGTTCGGTCGATAGCCGTCCGGATCGATCACGATGCGGACTCCTAAGAAAATCTACTGCCCGGGACTATCCCACGCCCTCTGTCGGCCCACAAGCACGGCACAAAAGTGTTGACAGGGACGGTACACATCCGCAGAATAGCGGGCTCACCAAGGCTATGTAGCTCAGCCGGTTAGAGCACAGCACTCATAATGCTGGGGTCGGTGGTTCGAGTCCACCCATAGCCACCACACTGAAAATGAAGTTGTTTTTCAGCGTGATAAGTGAGAAAATCGT
Organism: Stenotrophomonas maltophilia group sp. LNF247; assembly: GCF_054083135.1. Lineage (NCBI taxonomy): Bacteria > Pseudomonadati > Pseudomonadota > Gammaproteobacteria > Lysobacterales > Lysobacteraceae > Stenotrophomonas > Stenotrophomonas maltophilia group sp. LNF247. Next base: position 45,356 of record NZ_JBSRQL010000010.1, on the reverse strand, counting down.
TGTACGTTTTGCCCCGTCGCCAAGCGGTAAGGCACCTGACTCTGACTCAGGCATTCGGTGGTTCGAATCCATCCGGGGCAGCCAAATTAAAAGCAAAAGGCCAGATCGAAAGATCTGGCCTTTTGCTTTTAATTTGGTCACGCATTCCACCTTATCCCCGCGCCTGTCGGCGCACCCCCTTGAACAACAAGGGGGCTCTTCTCCAGAGAGAGGCCCGGGGTCGGACATGCAAAAAGACGGGTAGTGCCGGCCGCTGGCCGGCAACCACGAAATGCCTGACTCCAAAACGACAAAAGCCCGGCCGAAGCCGGGCTTTTGCTTTTCCATCCAGCGGGCCCCCGAAGGAGCCCAACCAGGCGCAGCAGATCAGCGCTTGGAGAACTGGGTGGCGCGGCGGGCCTTGTGCAGACCGACCTTCTTACGCTCGACTTCGCGGGCGTCGCGGGTCATGAAGCCAGCCTTGCGCAGCTCGGACTTCAGGCTTTCGTCGTACTCGACCAGCGCACGGGCGATACCCAGACGGATCGCACCGGCCTGGCCGGTGGTGCCGCCGCCAGCGGCGGTGACCAGGATGTCGAAGCTTTCGGTGTTCTTGGTCAGCTCGAGCGGCTGGCGCACGATCATGCGCGCGGTCTCACGACCGAAGAACTCGTCCAGCGGACGACCATTGACGGTGATGTTGCCCGAACCCTTGCGCAGGAACACGCGAGCGGTGGAGGACTTGCGGCGGCCAGTGCCGTAGTTTTGAGTGATAGCCATGATTAGATATCCAGAACCTGCGGCTGCTGTGCGGCGTGCGGATGCTCAGTGCCGGCGTAGACCTTGAGCTTGCGGTACATCTGGCGACCCAGCGGGCCCTTCGGCAGCATGCCCTTGACGGCGATCTCGATCACGCGCTCCGGGTGGCGCTCCAGCGCCTGGGCCAGGGACTCGGTCTTCAGGTTGCCGATGTAACCGGTGAAACGGTGATACATCTTGTCCTGCAGCTTCTTGCCGGTGACGGCAATCTTTTCTGCATTGATGACGACCAAGTAGTCGCCGGTATCAACGTGCGGGGTGTAGACCGGCTTGTGCTTGCCACGCAGACGGCGGGCCAGCTCGGTGGCGAGACGGCCCAGGGTCTTGCCCTCGGCGTCGACGAGGTACCAGTCGCGCTGGACGGTCTCGTTCTTGGCAGTGAAAGTGCTCATGAAGAACTCTAGGTTAGGTCGGGCTCATTGCGGCGAAAGGCTCGCCGGAACTCTGCCACGCGTTGTGAAAAGGTGAAGCGCAAGAGGCGGGATTGTACTGGCCTTGCCAGCCACTTGCAAGTGGACCGTCAGGCCGGGTTGGCACGGACGCAGGGCCGGGCGAGAATCGGGGGGACTTCCGCCCCACCGCGTACTGCCATGACCGTGCTCCGCCAGACCACCCCGCTGGACCACCTGCTGACCGAGGCGCAGCGCGCCCTGGACACGGTGTTCGGCAACCCACCGGCGGCCCGCCCCTACCCGGCTGCGGAGACCGACGAGCCCGGCATGGGCAGCGCCGAGCGCCGCCATGCAGCCGGCCTGATGCGGATCAACCACGTCGGCGAAGTCTGCGCGCAGGGCCTGTATTTCGGCCAGGCCGCCGTGGCCCGCGACCCGGCCACGCGTGAACACCTGCTGGAAGCGGCCCAGGAAGAGACCGACCATCTGGCCTGGTGTGCCACCCGGCTGGCCGAACTGGACAGCCGTCCCAGCCTGTTCAACCCCCTGTGGTACGCCGGCAGCTACACGATCGGCACCCTGGCCGGGCTGCGCGGCGACGGCTGGAACCTGGGCTTCGTGGTCGAGACCGAGCGCCAGGTGGAAGCCCATCTGGACGAGCACCTGGTCAATCTGCCGCCCGGCGATCTGCGCAGCCGCGCGGTCATCCAGGTGATGAAGGAGGACGAGGCCCGCCATGCCGAGCACGCCGAGCAGGCCGGCGCACGCCGCCTTCCGTTCCCGATTCCGGGCGCGATGGCACTGGCCTCCAGGGTGATGAAGACCATCGCTTACCGCATTTGAACGGCCGCCCGCACCAACCGTGCGGGCCTACCAGGAGGTGCGGGGGGGGCCGACGGTGGGGGCCGACGGTGGGGGCCGACGGTGGGGCCCGACCGTTGGTCGGGCCATCAATCAGTTCGGCGACACCAGCTTCAGGCCGATCACGCCGGCCACGATCAGGCCCACGCAGGCCAGGCGCGCCGGCGATGCGCTGTCGTTGAACAGGTAGATGCCCAGCACCGCCACACCCATGGCACCGATGCCGGTCCAGATCGCATAGGCCGTGCCGACCGGGATGCTCTTCATCGCCTGGCTCATCAGGTACAGGCTGATCAGGGCGGAGACCACCGTAGCAACGGTGGGCAAGGGTTTGCTGAAGCCTTCCGAGTACTTCATTCCGAGGGCGAAACCGATCTCGAACAGGCCGGCCAGCAGCAGGTAGATCCAGGGCATGGGTGGGGGCTCCTTACCTTTTTGGGAAAAAACGAAACGGCCCGGTGTTTTCACACCGGGCCGTGGGTCGGTACATCACCATGGAGCAAATCGCGCGTGCGACGCCAGTTCCACGGGGCGGGTCGTCCCGCCTGGGTGGCGATGCCTGCGGGCATCGCACATGGGGCTTACTCGGACAGGTTCCGGCCGTGGAACAACTCTTCGATCTCGCGCTTGAGCAGCGCCTCGATCTTCATGCGCTCCTTGAACGACAGGTTCCTGGCCTTTTCCTCGAACAGGTACTGGTCCAGGTCGAAGTCCTTCAGGTGCATCTTCGTGTGGAAGATGTTTTCCTGGTAGACGTTGACGTCGAACATCTCGTAACGCGACTTGATGTTCTTGGCCAGGAAGTTCTGGATCGAGTTGATCTTGTGGTCGATGAAGTGCTTCTTGCCCTTCACATCACGGGTGAAGCCACGGACGCGGTAGTCCATGATCACGATGTCCGATTCCAGGCTCTCGATCAGGTAGTTCAGGGCCTTCAGCGGGGAAATGACGCCACAGGTGGCCACGTCGATGTCCGCGCGGAACGTCGCGATACCTTCCTGCGGATGGGTCTCCGGGTAGGTATGGACCGTGATGTGGCTCTTGTCCATGTGCGCGACCACGGCGTCGGAGATCAGCTCCTTGCCGGCCAGCTTCTTGTCGATCACCGGTTCTTCGGAGATCAGGATGGTCACCGAGGCACCCTGCGGGTCGTAGTCCTGGCGGGCCACGTTCAGGATGTTGGCGCCGATGATCTCGGCGACATCGGTCAAGATCTGAGTCAGCCTGTCGGCGTTGTACTCTTCATCGATGTATTCAATGTAACGCTGACGCTCCTCTTCGGTGCGCGCGTAACACACGTCATAGATGTTGAAGCTCAGCGCCTTGGTGAGGTTGTTGAAACCCTGCAGCCTCAGGCGAGGCAACGGCTTGACCACGGCGGTCGATTCCTGTGTAAGAAGGGAAAGGGGGAATTATGGGGCAAACTGCCCCCGGGGGGAACGTGAAGAGCGCTCACATCTGGCACACTGTTTGCCCTTAACAATTGCGCTGGTTAAGCTCCGCTATCGACCCCGTGAATCCGTTCATGCGCAGAGGGAGCGCTCCTATCGTGTCAACCGTGCGCCTAGCTAGCAGTCCACTGGCCCTGGATATCGCCACAATCGATCGTTTCCTGGCGCACAGCCACAGGCGGCGATACCCCACCCGTACCGACGTCTTCCGGCCCGGGGACCCGGCGGGAACCCTGTATTACGTCATCAGCGGCTCGGTTTCGATCATGGCCGAGGAAGATGACGATCGCGAGCTGGTGCTGGGCTACTTTGGTGCCGGCGAATTCGTCGGCGAGATGGGCCTGTTCGTCGAATCGGACCGCCGCGAGGTGATCCTGCGGACCCGCACCGCCTGCGAGCTGGCTGAAATCAGCTACGAGCGCCTGCATCAGCTGTTCCTCGGCCCGCTGTCGGCCGATGCCCCGCGCCTGCTGTATGCGCTGGGCCAGCAGATTTCCAAGCGCCTGCTCGACACCAGCCGCAAGGCCAGCCGCCTGGCGTTCCTGGACGTGACCGACCGGATCGTGCGCACCCTGCACGACCTGGCGCAGGAACCGGAGGCGATGAGCCATCCGCAAGGCAGCCAGCTGCGTGTATCGCGCCAGGAGCTGGCGCGCCTGGTCGGCTGCTCGCGCGAGATGGCCGGCCGCGTGCTGAAGAAACTGCAGACCGACGGCCTGCTGCATGCCCGCGGCAAGACCGTGGTGCTGTACGGCACCCGTTGACCGTTGAGCACCCGGTGGGTGCGGACCTTGGTCCGCACTCCCTGGCGCGCTAGGCTCGGTGCATGGAGCTGAGCAGCGAATTCTGGTGGTTCATCCTCATCGGCCTGGGCGCACAGCTGGTCGACGGCGCGCTGGGCATGGCGTTCGGCCTGGTGTCCTCGTCGGTGATGCTGAGCATGGGCCTGCCGCCGGCGCAGGTCAGCGCCAGCATCCACACCGCTGAAGTGTTCACCACGGGCGCCTCGGGGGTGTCGCACCTCGCAGCCGGAAATGTCGATAAACGCCTGTTCCTGCGCCTGGCCCTGCCCGGCGCAGTGGGCGGCGCCATGGGCGCGTACGTGCTCACGCAGCTCCCGGGCGAGATCATCCGGCCACTGATCTACCTGTACCTGCTGGTGCTGGCGATCATCATCCTGGCCCGCGCCGCTGGGCGCTGGATGCCCAAGGGCGAGATCCGCCGGGTGCCGGTGCTGGGCTTCTTCGCCGGCCTGCTCGACGCCAGCGGCGGCGGTGGCTGGGGGCCCATCGCCACGTCCACCCTGCTCGCCCGGGGCGGCCAGGCGCGCACCACCATCGGAACAGTCAACGCGGCCGAGTTCGTGGTCACGTTGACGGTGTCAGCGACCTTCCTGTTGTCGATGGGCGTGCAGCACCTGCAGATCGTCGCCGGCCTGCTGATCGGCGGCATGATGGCCGCGCCGGTGGCGGCGATCCTGGTCAAGCGGGTGAAGGAGCGCTGGGTGCTGGTGGCCGTGGGCGTGCTGGTGCTGGGCATCAGCCTGTTCCAGATCGGCCACGCGGTGTACGGGCACCTGGGGCGCTGAGCGCTTGCCGGCCAGCGGCCGGCACTACCGGACGGAGAAGCGCCGGCACAACCGCGACGGAGAAGGGTAGTGCCGGCCGCTGGCCGGCAGATCCGTCATCGTGCGATGGGGTCGGAGGCCCTACGCGGATCTGACCCCGGGCTACGCCTTGTCACCGCCGCGGTCAGCGCAGCCCCAGTTGAGGATGCGGGTGCCGGCGGGCAGCACGCGGCGGAAGAACGCCACCCGGCCCGGCTTCGGGTTCACCACCACCGGTGCCTTGGCCGCCAGCAGCAGCGGCAGGTCGGCGGTGCTGTCGGAGTAGGCGATATCGATATCGCCGTAGCCGCGCTCGCGCAGCATGCGCATTTTCTCTTCGTTGTGGCAGTGACGGGTTGGACCGACGCCGCCCAGCCGTGGGCCGACCTCGGTACCGATCACCGGCACATCCTGATGGGCCACGAAGGCCAGGATCGCGCGTGCAAGCTCCGGCGGCGCACCTGTGGCAACCACCACGCGGTCGCCCTTGGCCCGGTGCGCGGCGAACACCTCCAGCGCCTGCGGCAGCAGCTTGGCGCGCATCTGCGCCTCGTTGCGCAGCACATAGGCGTCGATCACCTTGTTGAAATCGCGCGCACGGTGCAGGCCGAAGCTGCCGATCCACACGTAGACCGAAATGCCGGCACGACGGGTCGGCAGCAGCGCCACCATCGGCCCGGCGATCGGCGTGACCAGCAGCGCCGCCAGCATGCGCAACGGGTTGCGCTTGATCAGCGAGGCGAACAGATGGGTGCCCGAATCGCCGTCGTAGAGGGTGTGGTCGAAGTCGAAGACCACCAGCGGCGCATCCTCGCGCGGCGTCGGATAGTGCGTTTTCATGCCGCGAAGAATAGCTGACGCAGGCCCTCGCCCGGCTCTTCCACGCGCATGAAGGCCTCGCCCACCAGGAACGCGTGGATGCCGGCATCACGCATCAGCGCCACGTCCTGCGGCCCCAGGATGCCACTCTCGGTGACCAGCAGGCGGTCGCGCGGCACGGCCTGCTGCATGTCCAGCGTGGTCTGCAGCGACACCTCGAAGGTGCGCAGGTTGCGGTTGTTGATGCCGATCATCGGTGCCGGCACCTGCAGCGCACGCTCCAGTTCGTCGATGTCGTGCACTTCCACCAGCACGTCCATGCCCAGCGACAGCGCCAGTTCGGACAAGGTGGCCAGCTGGGTGTCGTCCAGCGCGGCCACGATCAGCAGGATGCAGTCGGCGCCCAGCACGCGCGCTTCGTACACCTGGTAAGCGTCGATCACGAAGTCCTTGCGCAGCACCGGCAGCGTGCAGGCCTCGCGGGCCTGCTGCAGGTAGGCGTCGGCACCCTGGAAGAAGTCCACGTCGGTCAGCACCGACAGGCAGCTGGCACCGCCGAATTCGTAGCTGACGGCGATGTCGGCCGGGCGGAAGTCCGGGCGGATCACACCCTTGGATGGGCTGGCCTTCTTCACCTCGGCGATCACCGCCGGGTCGCCATTGGCCACCGCCGCCTGCAGCGCGCGCACGAAGCCGCGTACCGGCGGGGCGCTGGCCGCGGCGGCCTGCAGCTCCTCAAGCGGGCGCTGGGCGCGGCGCTGGGCCACTTCTTCGGCCTTGCGGGCCAGGATCGTCTGCAGGATGTCGCTCATCGTCTTCGGGTCGGTGCGGGGGCGGTGAGGACGGCCATTATCGGGCCATCGACGGGGTCAGGCTGAACCGCGCGCTCAGGCAACCAGCGCGCGGGTGGTTTCAATGTACTGCTGCAGGCGCTGGCGGGCGCTGCCATTGGCGATGGCGGCACGGGCACGGGCCAGGCCATCGCCGATATCGCTGGCCACGCCGGCAACGTACAGGGCGGCACCGGCATTGAGCGCCACGATGTCCAGCGCCGGGCCCGGCTCGTTGTCCAGCACCGCGCGCAGCATCTGGATGGACTGTTCCGGGCCGTCCACGCGCAGGTTGCGGCTGGCCGACATGGCGATGCCGAAGTCTTCCGGGTGGATCTCGTACTCGCGGACCTTGCCGTCGCGCAGCTCGCCCACCAGGGTGCCCGCCCCCAGCGAGATCTCGTCCATGTTGTCGCGGCCCCAGACCACCATCGCGCGCTCGGTGCCCAGTTCGCGCAGCACGCGGGCCTGGATGCCCACCAGATCGGGATGGAACACGCCCATCAGCACAGACGGCGCGCTGGCCGGATTGGTCAGCGGGCCGAGGATGTTGAAGATGGTGCGCACGCCCATCTCGCGGCGTACCGGCGCGACCACCTTCATCGACGGATGATGGATCGGCGCGAACATGAAGCCGATGCCGGTCCGCTCGATGGCCGCGGCCACCTGATCCGGCTGCAGTTCGATCACCGCGCCCAGCGCTTCCAGCGCATCGGCACTGCCGGACTTGGACGACACGCTGCGATTGCCATGCTTGGCCACGCGCGCGCCGGCGGCGGCCGCGACGAACATCGAGCAGGTGGAGATGTTGAAGGTGTGCGAGCCATCGCCACCGGTACCGACGATATCAACCAGGTTGGAGGTATCGGCCACCGGCACTGGCCGGGCGAATTCACGCATCACGGTGGCCGCCGCGGCGATTTCGTCCACGGTCTCCTTCTTCACGCGCAGGCCGGTGAGGATCGCGGCGGTCATCATCGGAGACACATCGCCGCGCATGATCTGCCGCATCAGGTCGACCATTTCGTCGAAGAAGATTTCGCGGTGCTCGATGGTGCGATGCAGGGCTTCCTGGGGGGAGAAGCTCATGGGTATGCTCCTTGGATCAGGCCGCCGGGCGCTGGAGGAAATTGCGCAGCAGCGCGTGGCCGTGTTCGGTGAGGATGGATTCGGGATGGAACTGGACGCCTTCCACCGGGAACTGGCGGTGGCGCAGGCCCATGATCTCTTCGATCGAGCCGTCCTCGTTCTCGGTCCAGGCGGTCACTTCCAGGCAGTCGGGCAGACTGTTCTTGTCCACCACCAGCGAGTGGTAGCGGGTGGCCTGGTAGCGGTCCGGCAGGCCGGCGAACACGCCCTTGCCTTCATGTCGGATCGGCGAGGTCTTGCCGTGCATGATGTTGCCGGCGCGGATGACGGTGCCGCCGTAGACCTGGCCGATGCCCTGGTGGCCCAGGCACACGCCGAGGATCGGCGTGGTCGGGCCCAGGCGTTCGATCAGCTCCAGCGAAACGCCCGCTTCGTTGGGGGTGCACGGGCCGGGCGAAATGACGATGCGCTCGGGCTTCTGCGCGGCGATCTCGTCCACGCTCATCACATCGTTGCGCACCACCTTCACTTCGGCGCCCAGCGTCTGCAGGTACTGCACGAGGTTGTAGGTGAAGCTGTCGTAGTTGTCGATCATCCACAACATGGTCAGGTTCCGTCGCTTATCAGGAAAATGGCGTACACGTTTTCGGTGTAGGTGATGGGGCCGGCTTCAATGGATTCGGGCTCAGCGGGCGCGGGCGCGGAGGCGGGCGCGTAGCTGCCGGTCACCGAGATCCTGTCGAGGTCCCCGCCGTCCTCGCCCTGCTGGGGCCATTGCCCGGCCCGGATGCCGTAGGCGAAGTCCGGCGCCACATCGGAGATGCTGTACAGGCCACGCACTCTTGTTCCATAGGCCTTGGCCAGGCCCTGCGCGGACTCGCGGGTCTGGGCCGCTGCCTCGCCCTTGAGTTCGCGGCGCAGCGCCACTTCGCCCGAATAGGTCGGCGCCAGGCTGCTCACCTGTACGTTCTCGTTGGCCTTCAACGCCCCCAGCACATCCTGCATCGCCTTCACGCTGGCGAAGCTGGCACGCAGCTGGCGCGATACACGGGTACCGATGAAGACCTGCCGGTTCTGCTCATAGAGCGTGGCCGGGCCGATCCGCAGGTTGTCCGCACGCACGCTGCCGTCCACCGCCTTGTGCTGCTTGAACAGTGCCAGCACGCGGGCAACGTTGTCCTGCACGCGGCGGCGCGCGGCGTCGGCGTCCATGTCGGTCTCTTCGATGTTCAACTGCAGGCCGAACCGGTCCGGCATCACCGTGCGGCTGCCCTGCCCCTTCACCAGCAGGTGCGGCTGCGAGGGAATCGTGTTGGCCTGCGCCCACGCAGACGGGGCCATCGTGGCCAGCAGTGACGACCACAGCAATGCGCTCAGCAGCTTCATGCGGTACTCCTTGTCTTGAATGGGAACAGCGGAAGGTGCCGCGGCGCAGGCCACGGCACGGGGAGGATCACAGGCCCTTGGCGGCCTGGGCGACGGCGCGGAACAGCGCGCGGCCCTTGTTCATCGTCTCATCCCATTCCTTGTCCGGGTCCGAGTCGTAGACGATGCCGGCGCCGGCCTGCACGTACAGGCGGCCGTCCTTGATCACCGCGGTGCGGATCGCGATCGCGGTATCGGCATCGCCGTGCCAGCCGATGTAGCCGATGCTGCCGGCGTAGACATTGCGCTTGATCGGTTCCAGCTCGCGGATCACTTCCAGCGCGCGGATCTTCGGCGCGCCGCTGACCGTGCCGGCCGGGAAGGTGGCACGCAGCACGTCGGCATAGCTCAGGCCCGGCTGCAGCTGCCCGGTCACTTCGCTGACGATGTGCATCACGTGGCTGTAGCGTTCGATCACGAACTGCTCGCCCACCTCCACGGTACCTGCCTTGGAGACGCGGCCGGCATCGTTGCGGCCCAGGTCGATCAGCATCAGGTGCTCGGCGCGTTCCTTCGGATCGGCCAGCAGCTCGGCTTCCAGCGCCAGGTCCAGCTCGGGCGTGGCGCCACGCGGGCGGGTGCCGGCGATCGGGCGCACGGTGACTTCGCCGTCCTGAAGGCGTACCAGGATTTCCGGCGATGAACCGACCACCTGCAGGTCGCCGACATCCAGGAAGTACATGTACGGCGACGGGTTCAGTGCACGCAGCGCGCGGTACACATCCACCGGGCGCGCCTTGAACGGCACGCTCAGGCGCTGGCTGAGCACCACCTGGAAGATGTCACCGGCGCGGATGTATTCCTTGCTGCGCTGGACCGCATCGACGAAGCCTTCGCGGGTGAAGCCGGAGACGAAGTCGGACTCGTCCAGCACGTCGCTGTTGAGCGGTGCGGGATAACCGGCGCCGGGCGCGCGCAGCTTGGCAGTCAGCGCATCCAGGCGTGCCTGGGCCTGCTCGAAGGCGCCCTCGACCCGTGGGTCGGCGTGCACGATCAGGTACAGCCGGCCCTTGAGATTGTCGAACACCGCCAGCTCGTTGGAATCCAGCAGCAGGATGTCCGGCGTGCCCAGCTCATCGCGGCCGGCCGGCGGGGCCAGGCGCGGCTCGATGTAGCCGATGCACTCGAAACCGAACCAGCCGACCAGGCCACCGGTGAAGCCCGGCAGGCCTTCCAGCTTCGGCACCGAGTGGGCGCTGCGCAGCGCCTCGACTTCGGCGAACGGGTCGGCCACCTCGCGGGTGTCCACCACCTGGCCGTCTTCGCGCACAGTCAGCGTGTGGCCATGGAAGGCGTACACGCGACGCGCCGGCAGGCCGATGATCGAGTAACGACCAAAGCGCTCGCCGCCTTCGACGGATTCAAACAGGTAGGTATTGGGGCCGTCGGCGAGCTTCAGATAGACCGAAAGCGGCGTGTCCAGGTCGGACAGCACTTCACGGACGACGGGAATGTGGGTGTGGCCTTCAGCGGCCTGCTGCTGAAACTGAGCGTGCGAGTTCAAGACGACTTTCCTTCCGGGACACAGCGTTATGGGGGCGGACGACGGCAACGGGCCACCATCGCCACCAACGGCGTGCGGAAGAAAGGGTATGCGGGGTCGTCAGGCTGGACACCCCCTGACTGTATCGCAGCCGGGGCGGGAGGGGAACCCTGGGAAACTGAACCACGGGAAAGCACAGGGCTCATGGCGGGGACCGGTGGGGGACCGGCGCGGGAACCGGTAGAGTCGACTGTTAGTCGACTTGCGCGCGTAGCGCGGGATTTTACGCCGTCGGAACGAAAAGCAGTCGACTAACAGTCGACTCTACCTCCCCTACCCAGCCAGCAACGGGCAACCGACCGGCAGGTGCATGCGCACCCTGCCCGGCACGCACGCGATGCGGAACTGGCGGGCCTGGACTGGTTCGCCGTCCAGGTTGAGGGTCAACGGGCGCTCGGACTCCACCTGCAGCCACGGCAGCCGCGCACGCGTGGCCAGCTGTTCCAGCGCCGCCTGGGTGCCCGACTTCAGCATCTGGCCGAGCGTGGCGGTGACCTCACCCTCCAGTTCCGGAAGCACGGTGACATCCAGCAGCCCATCGTCGATCACGGCCTGCGGGCACAACTGCTGGCCACCGCCGGCCTGGCGACCATTGCCGATGCCCAGGGCGATGAAGTCGCCTTCCCAGGCGAAATCCGGGCCGGACAGGCGCGCGGTGATCGGCTCGATGCGGCCCAGCTTGGCGATGCCGGTGATCACATAGGCCAGCCCGCCCAGCATCTTCTTCAGGCCGGCATCGGTCTCCACCGTCACCTGGGTGCCGAAGCCACCGCTGGCGAGATTGGCGCACCACCATTGCGTGCCATCGGCGTCCACGCGCAACAGGTCAATGGCGTGCGGCGTCGCCTGCCCGATCAAGGCGAAGGCCTCCTTCGGCTCAGTGGGAATGCCGGCAGCAGTCGCGAAATCGTTGGCGGTCCCCATCGGAATCAGCGCCAGCGAGGGCAGCGCATCTGCCGGCTCCTCACGATGTGCCAGTGTCTCGGCCACCGCACTGAGCGTGCCATCGCCACCGGCGGCCACGATCACGTCCACGCCATGATCGATCGCCTCGGCCACGTAGCGTTCGGCGTCACCGTCTTCCCAGGTCACCCGCACTTCCAGCTGCACGCCCTGTCCGCGCCAATGGCCGACGGCGTCGCGCAACTCATCGTTGCCGGCGGATTTGCCGTTGAGGATCAGGCGCCAGCGCGGGGTGGTCATGCAGAGCTTCCAGGGATGCGGTGGCACAGGCTAGCAATGCGCTGTTTTCCCGCGGTGAATGTCACGCAGATGTCATTCAGCTACCGGAGAATGGGAGTCCATAGCAGGGACGACGGATGGAGGCAGGATCAGCCTCCCACGCATGCAGCGAGGCCACGCCAGTGATTGGCGTGGCCTTTTTTTTGCCGGCCGTAGATCCACGCCATGCGTGGATGCATTTCACGTCAACCGTTGGCGAAATCGTGCAGCGCCTGGCCCTGCAGCCGGTACACGGTCCACTCGTCCTGCGGCTTTGCGCCGGCGGCGGTGTAGAACTCGATGGCCGGGGTGTTCCAGTCCAGCACCGACCATTCGAAACGACCGCAGCCTTCGGCCACGGCCTGGCGGGCGATGTACTTCAGCAGTGCCTTGCCGGCGCCGCCGCCGCGCTTCTCCGGGCTGATGTAGAGGTCTTCCAGGTAGATGCCCTTGCGGCCCAGCCAGGTGGAGTAGTTGTAGAAATGCACCGCATAGCCGATGGCCTCACCGTCGGCTTCGCAGATCAACGCGCGGGCAGTCGCATCGGCACCGAACAGGCTTTCGGCAATACCGATCTCATCGGTCTGCACCGAATGCTCGGCCTTCTCGTAGATGGCCAGTTCGCGGATGAAGCGCAGGATCAGGCCAGCGTCGGCCACGGTGGCCGGGCGGATGTTCAACACGGCCACCGTACCCATGGCTCAGCCCCTTGCCGCAGCAACGTTCGCGCGCATCTGCGCGATCACGTCCTGGTAGCTGGTCCTGGCGTTGAAGATGGCCGAACCGGCAACGAAGGTGTCAGCGCCGGCGGCGGCGATCTCACCGATGTTGTCGGCTTTCACGCCACCGTCGATCTCCAGGCGGATGTCCTTGCCGCTGGCATCGATCATCTTGCGCACCACGCGCAGCTTGTCCAGCGCCGAGGGGATGAAGGCCTGGCCGCCGAAGCCCGGGTTGACCGACATCAGCAGCACCAGGTCCAGGTCATCCAGCACCCAGTCGAGGATGTCCACCGGGGTGGCCGGATTGAGCACGATGCCCGGCTTGCAGCCCAGCGAGCGGATCAGCTGGATGGTGCGGTGCACGTGGCGGCTCGCCTCCGGATGGAAGCTGATGTAGGTGGCACCGGCCTCGGCGAAGTCCGGGATGATGCGGTCCACCGGCTCGACCATCAGGTGCACGTCGATCGGCGCGGTCACGCCGTGCTTGCGCAGCGCCTGGCAGACCATCGGGCCGATGGTCAGGTTCGGCACGTAGTGGTTGTCCATCACGTCGAAGTGGACCCAGTCCGCGCCAGCGGCGAGGACGTTGTCGACTTCCTCGCCGAGACGGGCGAAGTTGGCAGAGAGAATGGACGGGGCGATGAGGCAGTTGGACATGGCCGGGGCCTTCGGAACGGGGAAAGGATTCTCCCGCCCGCAGGCGGGACTGTCGGATCAGCGCTTGCGCAGGGTCTTGATGCGGTCGTAGGCGGCGTTGATGCGCCGCGACTTCTGCTCGGCCTGCTGCTGCAGCTCGGGGGCGGCGCCGCCAAGCTTGTCGGGGTGGTACTGCGAGATCAGCTTTCGGTAGGCGCGCTCGATCTCGGCATCGGTGGCCTCGGAGGTCAGCCCCAGCTCCCGGTACGGGTTCTCCTTGTTCAGGCGGAACCAGTCCGAATCAAAGGCATGGCCGATCATCAGGCCGACTACCGCGCCGAACAGCGGATTGGGCCGGAACAGCAGGGCCCCGGCGATGAAACCGAGCAGTTTTCCGTACCAGCGCATGGCGCCCCAGGGTCGACCGGCGAAATGGATGCTCATTTTACGTCACAGCGGGCCCGGACCGCTTTACACTAGGCCGCCCGCTGGTCAGCGGGCCCGCCGGGTCCGCTGGGCAGCCGTATCGACAACGCCCCAGGAGTGCCCGTGCCAACCACGCTGTTGCAATCCGATCTCCCCGGCCTGCCCTTGCGCCATCGCGGCAAGGTGCGTGATGTGTTCGATATCCCGCGCGAGCGGCTGCCTGCAGGGACCCCGCCGGGCGACTACCTGCTGATGGTGGCCACCGATCGCCTGTCGGCGTTCGACGTGGTCCTGCCCGACCCGATCCCGGGCAAGGGCGAGATGCTCTGCCAGGTCTCCAACTTCTGGTTCGCCAAGACCGCGCACCTGATGCCCAACCACCTGACCGGCATCGACGTGGCCAGCGTGCTGCCCGAAGGCGTGGACCCGGCCCTGTATGCCAAGCGCGCGGTGGTCACCCGCAAGCTGAAGCCGGTGCCGGTGGAAGCGATCGCCCGCGGCTACCTGATCGGCAGCGGCTGGAAGGATTACCAGCGCACCGGCAAGGTCAGCGGCATCGATCTGCCCGACGGCCTGCGCCAGGCCGAGCAGCTGCCCGAGCCGATCTTCACCCCCTCGACCAAGGCCGCCGTCGGCGACCACGACGAGAACATCGATTTCGACGCGATGGTGAAGCAGGTCGGTGCGGACCTGGCCGAGCGCGTGCGCGACGCCACCCTGCGCATCTACAAGTTCGCCGCCGATTACGCCCGCGAACGCGGCATCCTCCTGGCCGATACCAAGTTCGAGTTCGGTACCGACGCCGATGGCCGCCTGTACATCATGGACGAGATGCTGACGCCGGATTCCTCGCGTTACTGGCCGGCCGACGAGTACGAAGTGGGTACCAGCCCGCCGAGCTACGACAAGCAGTTCGTGCGCGATTACCTGGAGACGCTGGACTGGGGCAAGACCGCCCCGGGCCCGACCATCCCGGGCGAGATCATCGAGCGCACCCGCGCCAAGTACGCCGAGGCGCTGCAGCGCTTGGCCGGGATCAGCGTCGACTGATCCGCCTGCGCCCCCGGCCGGACAGGCGGGGGCACTCTGAAGGGGTAGTGCCGGCCGCTGGCCGGCAACCTCGGCGAATCCGCAGCCAGGCATGGCCTGGCTCTGGTAGTGCCGGCCGCCGGCCGGCAACCTCATGAACTCGGCTATGCTCTGGAGTGCCGGCCAGCGGCCGGCACTACCGTTGTCCGAGGAAGCAACGCAGCATGCAGACATCCACCGAGCTTGCGCGGCCGATCGACCGCTATTTCGCCAGCTACTCCGACGACCACCGCAATGTGATCAACCAGCGCATCCACGTGGTGGCGGTTCCGGCGATCCTGTGGTCGGTGGTGGCCCTGCTGTGGTGCCTGCCGCCGCTGATCACCTGGTTCCAGTACGGCATCTGGTCGGCGTTCGCGATGTTCAGCGCCTGGTGCTTCTACAACAAGCTGTCGCGCCCGCTGGGCATCGGCATGCTCATCCAGTTCTTCGTGTTCGGCTGCCTGTGCCGCCTGCTGGAAGCCGAAATCGGCCTGCAGGCCCTGCGCTGGCTGGCGGTGGGCGTGTTCGTGGTGGCCTGGATCGCGCAGTTCATCGGCCACAAATTCGAGGGCCGCAAGCCCAGCTTCCTGACCGACCTGACCTACCTGCTGATCGGCCCGGCCTGGGTGATGGCCAAGTTCTACCGCAAGCTGGACTGGCGCTACTGACCTGGCGGCGGCCGACAGCGGCCGTCGTTTCCTGAACGGGCAGATTCCGTCACCCGTAGTCCACGGGAGCCCTGCCAGCCTGCGACGGTGATCCGCTCCCCATTGCCCGCCCGTCGACGGCAGCCCCTGTGCGACAGGGCCTGCGGTCTCCCTGCGGGGGCGTAGGGCGTCCCCAGAGGGCAAGCGAGGAGAACACGCAGGAACGCGATGTTGCGTCGCAGAAAATATGAATCACCGGACGTTACATGCAATTGATCGCTGTTCGATGGGTTTCAGCGACATTTCGCAGCCTGTTATCCTCCCTGACCTGCTCGTGAATCATGGATTCCCTGCATGCTCCCCAGCCTGCCCCTGCTGCTGGCCCTGCCGTTCCTGATGGCAGCGGCTGTTGCGGCCTTCCCCCGTAGTTCGCGCTCGACTGCTGCCTGGCTGGCGGCGCTGGCGCCGTTGGGCGGGCTGGCCATACTCGGCTGGCTCACGCCGTCCGTGCTCGATGGCCAGGTGGTCCGCACCCTGGTGCCCTGGCTGCCGCAGATCGGGCTGGACTTCACCCTGCGCCTGGACGGGCTGGCCTGGATGTTCGCCGGGCTGGTGCTGGGCATCGGTGCGCTGGTGGTGCTGTATGCACGCTACTACCTGAGCCAGCAGGACAACGCGCACCGCTTCTACTGCTACCTGCTGCTGTTCATGGGCGCCATGCTGGGCATGGTGCTGTCGGGCAACCTGCTGTTGCTGATGATCTTCTGGGAAATGACCAGCATCAGCTCGTTCCTGCTGATCGGTTTCTGGTCACATCGCCAGGACGCCCGCGAGGGCGCGCGCATGGCGCTGGTGATCACCGGCGGCGGCGGCCTGGCCCTGCTCGGTGGCGTGCTGCTGATCGGCCGCATCGTCGGCAGCTTCGACCTGGACGTGGTGCTGGCCGCTGGCGAGCAGATCCGCGCCAGCGCGCTGTACCCGTACGCGCTGTTCCTGGTGCTGGCGGGCATCTTCACCAAGAGCGCGCAGTTTCCGTTCCATTTCTGGCTGCCGCACGCGATGGCCGCGCCCACTCCGGTCTCTGCCTACCTGCACTCGGCCACCATGGTGAAGGCCGGTGTGTTCCTGCTGGCGCGCCTGCATCCAGCGCTGGCCGGCAGCGACCTGTTCTTCTACACGGTCAGCGGCATCGGTGCGATCACCCTGTTGATCGGCGCCTGGAACGCGATCTTCCAGCACGATCTGAAAGGCCTGCTGGCTTACTCGACCATTTCCCATCTGGGCCTGATCACCCTGCTGTTCGGCCTGTCCACGCCGATGGCGGTGGTGGCCGGTGTGTTCCACATCCTCAACCACGCCACCTTCAAGGCCTCGCTGTTCATGGCCGCCGGCATCATCGACCATGAGACCGGCACCCGCGACATGCGCAAGCTGGGCGGCCTGCGCAGGCTGATGCCGTTCACCAGCGCGCTGGCAATCATTGCCTCGCTGGCGATGGCCGGCATCCCGCTGCTCAACGGCTTCCTGTCCAAGGAAATGCTGTTTGCCGAGGCGATCACGGCCGGCGGCCCGGGGATCATGCGCACGGCGGTGTCGATCGCCGCGCTGCTGGCCGGCGTGTTCGGCGTGGCCTACAGCCTGCGCTTCGTGCACGACACCTTCTTTGGCCCCGGCCCGCACGACCTGGATCGCGTGCCGCATGAGCCGCCGCGCTGGATGAAGGTACCGGTGGAACTGCTGGTGGTGATCTGCGTGGCAGTAGGCATCGCCCCGGCACTGACCGTGGCGCCGGTGCTGCATGCCGCTGCGGCGTCGATCCTCGGCAGCGCCATGCCCGAGTACAGCCTGGCGGTATGGCACGGCTTCAACCTGCCGCTGGCGATGAGCGCGATCGGCGTGATCGGCGGCGTGGCGCTGTACTTCGGCCTGCGCAAGCTGATCAACCTGCACGCCGTGACCAACGTCAGCACTGGCCGCAATGTGTTCCATGCGCAGCTGGATGCCGTGTCCGCACTGGCCATGCGCCTGACCAACGGCATCGCCAACGGCAGCCTGCAGCGCATGCTGCTGGGCCTGGTGCTGGTGGCGATCACAGTTGCCGCCGCGCCGTTCGTGGCAAATCCGGCCTCGCCGAACTGGACCGCGCCGCAGCCGGTTCCCTTGCTGGGCTGGGCGCTTTGGCTGGTGATGATGGCCTGTGCGGTCGCCACCCTGCGCATCTACAAGCAGCGCCTGCTGGCGGTGCTGCTGGTCGGCGGCGTCGGCCTGATGGTGGCGCTGACCTTCGTGTTCCTGTCCGCACCCGACCTGGCCCTGACCCAGCTGCTGGTGGAGATGGTCACCCTGGTGCTGATGCTGCTGGGCATGAACTACCTGCCGGCGCAGTCCGGGCCGGAACGTCCGCGCTGGCGCAAGCGCCGCGATGCGGTGATCGCGATCATCGCCGGCGCCGGCCTGGGTGCGCTGGCCTATTCGGCGATGACCCTGCCGCCGAACACCATGGCCGGCGAACTGCTCGCCCGTGCGTTGCCCGAGGCCTATGGCCAGAACGTGGTCAACGTGATCCTGGTCGACTTCCGCGGCTTCGATACCTTCGGCGAGATCACCGTGTTCGGCATCGCCGCGCTGGTGGTGCATGCCCTGCTGCGGCGCACGCGGATGGCACCGGAGCAGATCATGCCCGGCCCTCCGATCAAGCTGCCGGTACCAGCCGACCTGGCCCAGATCATGTTCCCGCTGACCCTGACCGTATCGATCTTCCTGTTCCTGCGCGGCCACAACGCGCCGGGCGGTGGCTTCATCGCCGGCCTGGTGCTGGCGGTGCCGCTGCTGATTCAGTACGTGATCCAGGGCACCGCATCGGTGGAGTCGCGCTTCGGCTTCGACTACATCCGCTGCATCGGCATGGGCCTGCTGATCGCCCTGCTCAGCGGCAGTGCCTCGATGCTGTTCGGCGTGCCGTTCCTCACCAGCGGCCACCTCGATCTGCACCTGCCGCTGATCGGCGACGTGCCGCTGGCCAGTGCGATCGGTTTCGACATCGGCGTCTACCTGGTGGTGTTCGGCGGCGCCATGCTGATGCTGTCGATGATGGGCACGATCAAGCCCTCGCGTACCCGCACCGCCCGCAAGGGCGAGATCGACCTGCAACGCCGTTCGGCCCGCACCGGGGAGATGCACTGATGGAACTGGCCCTTGCGACCGCGATCGGCGTGCTGACCGCCATCGGCATCTACCTGCTGCTGCGCGCGCGCAGCTTCGATGTGATTCTCGGCATGACCTTCCTGTCCTACGCCACCAACCTGCTGATCTTCGCCGGTGGCCGCGTGGTGCTGGGCAAGGCGCCGGTGCTGCAGGAGGGCGTGGACAGCCACCTCGGCAACTACACCGATCCGCTGCCACAGGCGCTGGTGCTGACCGCGATCGTGATCGCCTTCGCGATGACCGCAGTGAGCATCGTGCTGGCCATGCGCAGCCGCAGCGACAACCACAGCGACCATGTGGACGCCCACGAGCCCGACGATGACCTGCAGGATGAGCGCGTGCCGCCGCGCCAGGGCGAGGACCGCGCATGAACCACCTGGTGATCCTGCCGATCCTGATTCCCCTGCTGGGTGCTGCACTGTCGCTGTTCGTCGAACACCGTCGCTACGGCCCCAGGGTGCAGCGCGCCGTCGCGTGGACCGCGCTGTCGGCGCTGGCGCTGGCGGTGGGCCTGCTGTTCGCGTCGACCGCGGGCGGTGACATCAATGTCTACCTGCTGGGCGACTGGCCGTCGCGGCTGGGCATCGCGCTGGTGGCCGACCGGCTGTCGGCGTGGATGCTGCTGACCACCCTGCTGCTGGCCATTCCCTGCCTGCTGCACGCCTGCTCGGGCTGGGACCGCCGCGCACCGCACTTCCATGCGCTGTTCCAGTTCCAGCTGGTCGGCCTCAACGGTGCGTTCCTGACCGGCGACATCTTCAACTTGTTCGTGTTCTTCGAGGTGATGCTGATCGCCTCCTACGGCCTGCTGCTCAGCGGTGGCCGCGGCCTGCGCATGCGCATCGGCCTGCACTACGTGGTGTTCAACGTCACCGCCTCGACCCTGTTCCTGATCGCGCTGGGCCTGCTGTACGCCACGCTGGGTTCGCTGAACATGGCCGAGCTGTCGCAGCGCATCGCCGAAATACCGCCGGCGCAGCTGACCCTGGTGAAGGCGACGATGGGCCTGTTGCTGCTGGTGTTCTGCGCCAAGGCCGCGCTGATGCCGCTGTACCTGTGGCTGCCGGAAGCCTATTCGCGTGCGCCAGCAGCGGTGGCTGCGCTGTTCGCGATCATGACCAAGGTCGGCCTGTACTCGGTGCTGCGCATCCAGATGCTGTGGTTCGGCGATGACGCAGGCGCGATGGCCGGCTATGGCCGCGACTGGCTGCTGTGGGCCGGCGTGGCGACGCTGGTGCTCGGTGGCCTGGGTGCACTGGCCGCGACCCGCCTGCGCGTCCTGATCTCGTACCTGGTGATCGTGTCGGCGGCCACGCTGTTCATCGCCTTCTCGGTGGGCACGCCGCAGGTACTCTCAGCGGGCCTGTACTACCTGCCGCACAGCAGCTTCGTCGCCGCCGCGCTGTTCCTGATCGCCGACCTGATCCGCCGTCGTCGCGGCGGTGCCAGCGACCGCAAGGAAGTGGTGGCACCGATGCCGGGCAAGGAAACCCCAGCGGTGCTGTTCCTGATCGGGGCAGTGTCGGTGGCCGGCCTGCCGCCACTGTCCGGCTTCCTGGCCAAGGCCGCGCTGCTGGCCGGCATGCCGGCGCAGTACACCGGGCCGGTCTGGACCGCCGTGCTGGTCAGCAGCCTGCTGGTGATCATGGGCCTGACCCGCGGCGGCATCCGCCTGTTCTGGCGCGTGCCGCCGGTCGATCCAGAAGCACCGAAGCCGCGCAAGGCTCCCCTGCGCCGGGTAGAGCTCTACGCCGCCTGCCTGCTGCTGGCCTACGGCATCGGCATGACCCTGGCCGCTGCACCGTTGATGCGCTACACCGACGCCACCGCCGCACAGCTGCTGCATCCCAGCGAGTACGTGCAGCAGCTGCGCGCGACCACGCCGGAGATCCGCCAGCCATGACTGCCCAGCACTCCCTGTTCCGTCGCCTGATTCCCTCGCCGATGCTCAGCATCATGGTGGTGGCGTTCTGGCTGCTGATGTCCGACAGCTTCACCCTCGGCCAGATCGTGCTGGGGCTTGTGCTGGGCGTGGTGGTGCCGCTGTTCGCCGCGCGCCTGGACCGCGAGTTCGCGCGCATCGGCACCCTGCGGCCGCTGCCCAGACTGGTGTGCGTGACCCTGTGGGACATCCTGATGTCCAACATCCGCGTCGCCCTGCAGGTGCTGGGCCCGGAAAAGAACATCCACCCGGGCTTCATCTGGCTGCCGCTGGACATCGCCAACATCCACGGCATCGCCGCGCTGACCAGCATGATCACCCTGACCCCGGGCACGGTCTCGGCCGCGCTCAGCGACGACCGCAAGTTCCTGCTGGTGCATGTGCTGCACCTGGAGGATCCACAGGACCTGATCGATACGATCAAGCGCCGTTACGAGGCGCCGTTGATGGAGATCTTCCCATGACCGGTTTTGAAGTCATCCAGACCACCCTGGTGGTGTGCATGCACGTGGTCGGCCTGGCCATGCTGCTGGCCACCTGGCGCCTGCTGCGCGGGCCGACCGTGCCCGACCGCATCCTCGCACTGGACACCCTGTCGGTGACCGCGATCGCCGAGCTGATGCTGTTCGGCATGTACCTCAATTCACCGATCTACTTCGAGGCGGCGTTGATCATCGCCATGCTCGGCTTCGGCAGCACCGTGGTGCTGAGCAAGTTCGTGCTGCGCCGGGACATCGTCGAATGATCACTGCCATCCAGATCGGCCTGTCGATCCTGCTGCTGTTCGGCTGCTTCTTCATCCTGGTGGGCGCACTGGGCCTGGTGAAGCTGTCGACCTTCTTCAAGCGCCTGCACGCGCCGACCAAGGCCAGCACGCTGGGCGTGGGCTGCGTGTTGGTGTGCTCGGTCTGCTACCACATCTTCCTCGGCCAGGACCCGCAGCCGCGCGAGCTGCTGATCACCGTGTTCCTGTTCATCACCGCACCGATCAGCGCGCACATGATGGCCAAGGCCGCGCTGTCGCTGCTGATGGAGACCCGCCCCACCCTGCCGGGCAACGAACGTGCCGCCGAGGAGCAGCTGCCACCGCCGGAGCCGGTGCGGGAAGAAGAAACCACGCAGAACCGGTAGAACCGGCCGCTGGCCGGCAATGTGACGCCCCGTAGGTGCCGACCGCTGGTCGGCACGAACAGCAGCCAAGCATGGGCTCGGCTCTACAGCGCCGGTGCGCCGACCAGCAGCAGTTCCAGCACGAACCAGCCGACAAACGCGACCAGCAGGATCACACCTTCGCCGCGGCTGATCTTCAGGTCGCCACGCAGCATCGGGTACAGCACCAGCGCGAACGCCAGCAGCGCCGGCAGTTCCAGGCGCACGAACGAGGCCGGCAGCGCCAGCGGCTGCAGCACGGCCATCGCACCGATCACCAGGAGCAGGTTGACCACGCTGGAACCCAGCACGTGGCCCAGCACCATGTCGCCATGCCCGCGACGCGCGGCGGCGATGGCGGTGGCCACTTCCGGCAGTGCGGTACCGATCGCCACCGGCAGCAGGCCGACCAGCAGCGGCGTCCAACCCAGGGCGACGCCAAAGTCGGCGGCGGCGCCCACCACCAGGCGCGCGCCCCAGTACAGCGTCAACGCGGCAATCAGCACGCGCAGCACGTTCAACGGCAGGCTGGTGCGGCTCAGTGCGGACTCGGCGATGGCCACCTGCACCTCCGCGCTCTCGCTGCGACCACGGCGCAGCAGCAGCACCTGCACCACGATGAAGCCGGCCAGCAGTATGCCGCCCTCCCAACGTGCCAGGCCGCCATCAAGCCCGAACAGGATCAGCAGCACACCTGCCGCCAGCAGCGACCACCACAGCACCGTCTGCAGGCGCGCGCGCAGCAGCAGGGGCGCAGCCATGGCCGCCACGGCCAGGGTCAGGCCCAGGTTGGTGATGCTGCTGCCGACCGCATTGCCCAGCGCCAGTTCTGGCTGGCCCACCGCCAGCGCGCGCGCGTTGACTGCCAGCTCCGGCAACGAGGTGGCCACCCCGAGCAGCAGCAGCCCGGCAGTGAATGGGCTGGCCCCGAAACGCTGGGCCAGGCCGGACACGGCCTTGACGATGGAGTCCCCGCCCAGCGCCAGCAGCAGCAGGCCGAGCAGGAACCAGGCAATGGCAATGGCGATCATCGAGCACTCCCCCAGCGGTGGTGGCGCGATTCTACGCGTGGCCCGAGCGCATGGCTCGGCGGTGGATCAAGGATCAGCCACAGCCTTCGGCGTAATCGACCTGTGGGGTCTTGCCGACGCGCCAGGCACTGACCCGACCATCAGCGCCGAGCGCGAAGTCGATGACCGCACCACCCTCCTGCGCCGGGCGCACGCGCAGGTGCTGGGCCTTCTCGTCGTACTTGTCAGGGCCGACATCGGCCCGCTCCGGGTACAGCACCTGCAGCTCACCCAGGGTCATGCCGACCTTGCCGCCGCCTGGTGCGGTGATGGCGGCGCTGCGCACGTCGTAGCGCACCAGCTTGCGGCCTTCGATCATCAGGCGCGGATCTTCGGCATCCTGCGGGCGCAGGAAGTAGCAGCCGTCGTTGCTGTCGTCAGCCGGCAGCGGCTTGCCGGCCGCATCGGTGCCCAGACCCTGCAGCGGCGTGCCGAAGCCGGCACGGACCTCGGCGATGCCGGCACCCAGCTTTGCCCCAGCGAAGCCATCCAGGCGCGCGGGACTGTCCTCGCGAAGGTCGTTGGCGGGGCGGGTTGCCAGATCAGGATCGGCCGACTGCGCTGGCCCGGTCGCCGAGGCGGTTTCCGCCGGGGTGTCGCTGCCGCTACCGGCCGCCCCCTGCTTGTCAGGGCCCGCACTGCAGGCGGCGAGCGAAAGGAGCAACAGACCAGCAATCGGGAGGTGCTTCATCGGTGCGGTTCCCTGGCACGAAGATGGCTGCACGCTAACCCATCCGGTGTGCAGGCGCTGCATTGTCATCGCGGTTTCATCGCCCTCGTTCAGGCTCGGCGAGCACCGATCTGGCCGTCCCTTCCATGCAACCGCGCAAGACCGATCTCGCCCGAACCGCGCTGCAGGCCCACCGCGCGCCGCTGGACATGCGCCAGCGCCGGCTGCTGATCCTGTGCGACGGCCAGCGTACCGTCGCCGACCTGACCGGTCTGCTTGGACAGGATGCGCCGGCGATGGTCATCCAGCTGGTGCAGGCGGGCTATCTGGCGACCGGCACGGCAACGGCGGCGGCACCCCCTCACGCCGCTGCCGAACCGGCCAATGCGGCGCTGGTGAAGGTGCCAACGAACGCCAGCGCCACGCCGGTCGAACGTCGCCGTTCGCTGGTGGCAGCGCGCATCTACCTGCTGGGTATCCTGGAAATGCAGCGGCATCCGCAGGCAGCGGCACTGTTCCGCGATCTGCAGCAGGCGCGTGCGGAGGATGAGGTGCTGCAGCGGCTGCAGTCGGCGATGCAGCTGCTGCCCGCGCTGACTTGGGATGGCTATTGCCAGCGCGTGCGCCAGCGCCTGCTGGAGGCGTTGCCGCGGGAGCATTGCGACGCCTTCGCCGAGGTGGCGTAAGCGCAGGTTCCGGCGCATCGTGCCGACCAACGGTCGGCACCCACCACGCTAGCGGGACGACCGGAAGTTGTTGCGCAGGCCGTTCCAGCACTGCTGGTAGTCGCCCTGGCGGTGGCCGGCGGCCAGTGCCTGTGCGGTCGGGTGGATCACCGCGCGGGTCTCGAACATGAAGGCCATCGTGTCCTTGATCACATCGGCCTTGGAAAGGTCGGCATTGGACGCCTTGTCGAAGGTCGGTGCATCCGGGCCGTGGCCGCTCATGCAGTTGTGCAGCGACGCGCCGCCCGGCACGAAGCCTTCGGCCTTGGCATCGTAGGCGCCATGCACCAGGCCCATGAACTCGCTGGCGATGTTGCGGTGGAACCACGGCGGACGGAAGGTGTTCTGCGCCACCAGCCAGCGCGGCGGGAAGATCGCGAAGTCCATGTTGCTGGTGCCCGGGGTGTCGCTGGGCGAATGCAGCACCAGGAAGATCGACGGATCCGGGTGGTCGAAGCTGACCGAACCGATGGTGTTGAAGCGACGCAGGTCGTAGCGGTACGGCGCGTAATTGCCGTGCCAGGCCACCACGTCCAGCGGTGAATGGTCGATCGGTGCACGCCACAGGCGGCCTTCGAACTTGGCGATCAGTTCGAAGTCGCCATCCACATCCTCGAACGCCGCATGCGGGGTTTCGAAGTCGCGCGGATTGGCCAGGCCGTTGGATCCGATCGGGCCGAGGTCGGGCAGCTTCAGCAGCGCACCGTAGTTCTCGCAGATGTAGCCACGGCTCGGGCCATCGGGCAGTTCAACGCGGAAGCGCACGCCGCGCGGGATCACCGCGATCTGCTGCGGCTCGATCTCGATCACGCCCAGCTCGGTCAGCAGGCGCAGCGCGCCCAGCTGCGGCACGATCAGCAGCTCGCCGTCGGCGTCGTAGAAGTAGCGGCCGACCATGTCGCGGTTGGCAGCGTACAGGTGGATGCCCACGCCGGCATGCGCATCGGGCGAGCCGTTGCCACCCATCGTGTACAGGCCTTCGACAAAATCTGTCGGCAGCTCCGGCAGCGGCAGCGGGCTCCAGCGCAGCTGGTTTGGCGAGGCCGGCTGAGCGCCGAAATCACACTGCAGCTGCGACTGCGCGAAGGGGGTGAACTCGCCATGGGCCACCGCCGGGCGGATCCGGTACAGCCAGCTGCGGCGGTTGCTGCCGCGCGGCGCAGTGAAGGCGGTGCCGGTCAACTGTTCGGCGTACAGGCCGTGGGCCACCTTCTGCGGTGAGTTCTGTCCGACCGGCAGCGCGCCGGCGACGGCCTCGGTGGCGAATTCGTTGCCGAAGCCGGACTGGTAGCCGCGGGCGGTGATGGCGGGGGACATGGGAACTCCAGAGATTGCCGGCCAGCGGCCGGAACTACCATTCGGACAGGCAATGTCGACCGGAAGCCGACATTGCCTGCAGACCTTACAGCACGCCGCGTCGGATCTGGTCGCGCTCGATGCTCTCGAACAGCGCGGTGAAGTTGCCTTCGCCGAAGCCTTCGTTGCCCTTGCGCTGGATGATCTCGAAGAAGATCGGGCCGATGCAGTTCTGGGTGAAGATCTGCAGCAGCTTGCGCTGGTGGGTTTCCGGATCGGCATCGATCAGGATCTTGTTCTTGGCCAGGCGCGGCACGTCTTCACCGTGGTTCGGCACGCGCTGGTCGATCACCTCGAAGTAGGTCTCCGGCGTATCCAGGAAGTCCACGCCCTGCGCGCGCATTGCTTCGACGGTCTCGTAGATGTTCTCGGTGAAGCAGGCGATGTGCTGGATGCCCTCGCCCTTGTACGCGTCCAGGTACTCGTTGATCTGGCTCTTCGGGTCCGAAGATTCGTTCAGCGGAATGCGCACGATGCCATCGGGCGCGGTCATCGCCTTGGACACCAGGCCGGTCTTCAGGCCCTTGATGTCGAAGTAGCGGATCTCGCGGAAGTTGAACAGGCGCTCGTAGTAATCCGACCACTGCTGCATGTTGCCGAAGTACAGGTTGTGGGTAAGGTGGTCGATGAAGGTCAGGCCGAAGCCCACCGGGTGCAGGTCGGCGCCGGCGATCGGCTCGTAGTCGCCGTCGTAGATGCTGCCGGCCGCGCCGTAGCGGTCGACCAGGTACAGCATGCAATCGCCGATGCCCTTGATGACCGGGGCGCTGACCGCCTTGCTGTCCGCCTTGAAGGCGATGGCTTCGGCACCGTTGCCCAGCGCGGTCTGGTAGACCTCCTGGCCCGGCTTCTTGAAGCGGATGGCGAAGCCGCACGCGCACGGACCGTGCTTCTCGGCGAAGTCGGCGGCGAACGAATCGGGGTCTTCATTGACCAGGAAGTTGACGTCGCCCTGGCGATAGACGGTAATCGGACGCTGCTTGTGCTTGAGCACCGCGCTGAAGCCCATCTTCCGGAAGTACTCGTGCAGCTCCTGGCCACGGCCGGCCGGGGCGGCGAATTCGACGAACTCGAAGCCGTCGATGCCCATCGGGTTCTCGAAGGTGGTGACCTGCATGCCGGGGTTGGGGTGCGAGGCGGTCGGGACTGCGGTATTCATGGCGTGGCTCCGAATCGGTACCGCATCGGTACAAACCAGGTGCGGGCAGGTAGGGACCCGGCGAGAATGCAGGGTCTGGACCCACCCCTTATAGTTACACTTGAAACCACCAGCAAGGTGCACCGCAACATGAGCCCCGATCCCGCCTCGACCCGCCTGCGTGCCTCGCACGTCCTGCTCGACCTGGAACAGTTCCTGCCGTACCGGCTGAGCGTGCTGTCCAACCGGGTCAGCGGCAACATCGCCAAGCTATACGGCGATCGTTACGGTCTGGCGATCCCCGAGTGGCGGGTCATCACCATCCTGGCGCTGTACCCGGGTTCCTCGGCCAGCGAGGTCTCCGACCGCACGGCGATGGACAAGGTGGCGGTCAGCCGCGCCGTGGCCCGCCTGCTGGAGCGCGGCTTCATCAAGCGCGAGACCCACGGCGATGACCGCCGCCGCTCGGTGCTGGCGCTGTCCGCGGCCGGCTTCGAGGTGTACGAGACCATCGCACCGATGGTGATCGAGATCACCCGCAAGCTGATGTCGGTGCTGAGCGAGGAGGAGGAACAGCTGCTGGAAAAGCTGATCCTGCGCCTGGCCGGTGACGGCCTGGAGCGGATGGGCGAAGGCGTCTGAAAGAAAAAGGGGAAGGAGGGGATTAAGTCGTAATGAGTACAGGTGTGCCTGAAACGACTTAATCCCCTCCGTCCCCTTTTTTCAGCTCAGGTGCTTGCGCCGCGCGTGGATCCACGGCACCGCCAGCGCCGCGATGGCACCACCGGCGAAGCCAAGTGATGCAGCAACCGTGGCCGCCTCGACCGCACCGGGCAGCGCCAGCGCCGCCGCCACCAGCAGCAGCGACGGCAGGCCGACGAAGGTGCCCAGGAAGAAATGCCAACGCGGTGACCAGGTGTTGAGCTGCAGCAGGCTGACCGGTTGCCAGGCTTCGGATGCGGCCTCTTCGGCGATCTTCGCCACGGCCTTGCCCAGATCCACTTCCGGCAGCGCGCGCCCCTGCCGTGCGGTTGCCAACAGCTCGGCCACGGCCTCCACAGGCGGGAAACTGGACGGCCACGCGACCGGCGCCGGCACGCCATACGCGGTCAGCAGCGGCACGCTCAGCCACGGCGCCACCAGCGGGCGCATGCGACGGCGACCATGCACGCACCAGATCTGCGACTGGCCGTGCGCGGTGACGCTGTACAGCGCCAGTTCGTTGGCCGGCGGGTAGCCGAGCATGGTCACCCGTGCCGCCAGGCTGTCCTGGCCCATCGCGCGCAGGAAACCGGGGCGGCTACGCCCCTCCTGCATCCACGCCAGGCCGAGTGCACCCACCAGATAGGCCTCGGCCACGTCCTTGCTGCCGGCGGTGGCGCGTTCGTCGCTAGCCAGGTACCAGGCCAACGATTTCGGTTCGGCGACATCGTCCAGGCCCCAGCGGCTGTCGTCACCCAGCACATGGCGCACCGGCAGGCGCGCCGGCGCGGTTTCGCCACGTTCGCCGGGTTGCAGGAACGGCAGCACGCCCTGGATGAAGGTGGACAGTTCAATCGCGCGCACGCCATGGCCCTGCCACTCCGGTGGCAGCAGCCCGGCCAGCTGGCCATCGGCGGCCAGTGCATCGAGCCGCGATTTCTGCTCGACCAGTTTCTGCACCGCACCCTTCAGCACCACGTTATCGGGCAGCGCGATCTGCGGCAGGCGATGGCGCGGCGGTGCCAGGTCGACGTTGGCCTCGCCGGTACCGGCGTCATCCAGCAGCGCCTCCTGCGGCGGCAGGGTCACGCCCTCGCCTGCTCCACCCTCGGCCAGCTCACTGGCGGGTCCGGGCAATCGTTCGGCGTGGTCGCTGTGCATGGGCGTTCCGGAAGGTTGCATCGACGGGATGTCGACTGAGGTCCTTGCCGGTAACGGCGAGCGCGTTGCGATATTGAGATGCCGATTCCGGGAATGTGACCGCAACCACAGTAGATCCACGCCATGCGTGGATGCACTTCTGTGCCGACCAACGGTCGGCCCCCACCGGGGATGGCGGTCAGCGGTCGGCATCCGCCGGGGTTGGCGGTCAGCGGTCGGCACTCCCCTATTCCGGTTTGTCGGGTGCCCACTGCTTGAGGAACGCGCTCACCCGCGCAGGCTGGAACGCCTCGCCCCTGCGCAGCTCAGCGGTCGCCTGCGACACCAGCAGGCCACCATCGGCGTCCAGCACCAGCAGATGCGGATAGTCGCGTTCCATCACCGGGAACTGGGCAAGGAACGCGGTGTTGGGCTGCTCGTCGCTGGCGTTGACCTTCACCCACACGTAGTGGGCATCGCGGAAGCGACGCAGGTCGCCGTTGCCTTCCACCACATCGTCCAGCGCCCGGCAGCGCTCACAGGCGGCGTTGCCGATCTCCAGCAGGATGCGCTTCTTGCCCCGCTGGGCTTCCACCTTGGCGGTGGCCAGGTCATCGGCGGGGTTGCGGGCCGGGTCGAACTGCGCACCGAGCCCGGCGATGGCGGCGATGTCCGCCGCCACCGGGGTGTTGCCCGAGGCCACCGGTTCGCTGGGGTCAGCGACCGGTGGCTCGGTGGGTCGGGTATCCAGGGGCTGCGTGGGCTCGGCGGTCGCAGGTGGTTGCGGTTGGGAACAGGCGCCTATCAGCGCCGCACAGACCACCACTACCGCAGTACCGAGCTTGCTACGCATGCCTTCTACCCTCTCATCATCATTTGACGCCGTGCATCAGCTTGTTGATCAGCGGGGCGATCAGGAACAGCACCACGCCGGAGCCGATCAGGGCCCAGAACCCGAAGGTATACCCCTTCAGGGCCGACTCGACCGTCATGCCGCCTTCACCACTGACCACGCCAGCGAAGATGCCCGACAGGTTGTTGCCGATGCCGGTGGACAGGAACCAGCCACCCATGCCGAAGCCGACCAGGCGCACCGGGGCCAGCTTGGTCACCATCGACAGGCCGATCGGCGACAGGCACAGCTCACCCACCGACTGGATGACGTAGACCATGAACAGGGTCCAGAACGGGATCTTGCCGTCCACCACCATCTGCGACAGGGCGAACATCAGCAGCGCGAAGGCGGCGCCGTTGAACAGCAGGCCCAGGCCGAACTTGCGCGGGATGGACGGATTGGCGCGGCCCATGGCGACCCAGATCCAGGCGATCACCGGGGCAAGGGTGATGATCGCCACCGAGTTGACCGACTGGAACCACGCGGTCGGGAAGGTCCAGCTGCCGAACTGGCGGTTGACGATGTTCTCGGCCAGGAAGGTGAACGAGCTGCCGGCCTGCTCGAAGAACATCCAGAACATCACGTTGAAGGCGAAGATGATCAGCATGGCGATCACGCGGTCGCGCTGCACCTTGCCTTCGCGGATGCCCTCGACCAGCAGCAGGACGGCCAGCGCGGTGAACATCGCACCCAGGATCCAGGCCAGCGCGGTCGCGCCGGTGGCCAGCAGGAAGTACGCGACCGGGATGGCGACCACGGCACCGGCCAGCACCATGATGATGCGGCCGAACCCTTCAGCGCCGGCCGGCGGTGCACCGATGCCCTTCAGGCCGGCACGACCGATGTAGAACCACACCAGCGAGATCAGCATGCCCACGCCGGAGGCGATGAACACGACCTTGTAGGACGGCATCGCATCGGTACCGAACACCTTGCGGGCCAGGTACTCGGTCAGCACCGGGGCGATCATCGCGCCGATGTTGATGCCCATGTAGAAGATGGTGAAGCCCGAATCGCGGCGCTCGTCCTTCAGCCCGTACAGCTTGCCGACCATGGTCGAGATGTTGGGCTTGAACAGGCCGTTGCCGACGATGATCGTGGCCAGGCCGAGCTTGAAGATGTGCTCCTGCGGCAGCGAGATCATGAACAGGCCGGCGGCCATGATGATCGCGCCGGTCAGGATCGAGCGCTGGTAGCCCAGTACCCGGTCGGCCACGTAGCCACCGAAGATCGCCGCGGCGTACACCAGGGCCAGGTAGGCGCCATAGATGCGGCTGGCGTCGCCTTCACCGGCAGCGCTGCCGTTGTAGAACTGGGCGACGATGTACAGCACCAAGGCCCAGCGGATGCCGTAGAACGCAAAGCGTTCCCAGAACTCGGTCATGAACAGCATCCACAACGGGCGCGGGTGGCCCAGCGTGGTCTTGAAGTCCGGCAGCGCCGGCTCTGGGGTGTTCGCAGTGGCGTTTACGCTCATGCGGATTTCCTGGTTCGGTGGATGACGAGCACGTCCGCTGTGCAGTTGAAGCAACGCGCGAGGATCACCGACTTCTGGCGTTCACGTCAAATACACGCCGTTTGAGGCAGGTGGCAGCCTGCTCCCTGAACTTGCATCTGAAACGATCCAGCCGCCGGCTGGGATCCAAGCTGAATGGGGATCAACCCAGCGCTGTCGGGGGCGCGGCCTGCAGGCTGGTGCGCACCTGGAACAGCTCGGGGAAGAAGGTCAGCTCCAGTGCCTTGGCCAGGAAGCCCACGCCGGACGAGCCACCGGTGCCGCGCTTGAAGCCGATCACCCGCATCACCGTGCGCATGTGGCGGAAGCGCCACAGCTGGAAGGCGGTCTCCAGGTCCACCAGGTCCTCGCACAGCGCGTACTCGCGCCAGTAGCGGTCGGTGTCCTGGTAGATGCGTTCGAAGACCGGCTGCAATGCGTCGTCGGCCACGTGCGGCTGGGTCCAGTCGTGGGCCTCGTAGACCGCCGGCACGGCATGGCCGAAGCGGGCCAGGTACTTCAGGAACTCCTCGTACAGGCTCGGCGCCTCCAGCACGGTGCGCAGCTGCGCCTGCCCGGCCGGGTCATGCTCGAACACCTGCAGCATCTGCGCGTTCTTGTTGCCCAGCAGGAACTCGATGTAGCGGTACTGCAGCGACTGGAAGCCCGAAGACGGGCCCAGCACGTCGCGGAAGCCCATGTACTCGGACGGGGTCAGCGTTTCCAGCACCGACCACTGCTCGGTCAGCTGGCGCAGCACCTGCTTGCTGCGCGCCAGCACCTTGCGGCACTGCCAGACTTCATCGCGCTGCAGGAAGCCGATTGCGGCACGCAGCTCATGGCCCAGCAGCTTCAGCCACAGCTCCGAGGTCTGGTGCTGGATGATGAAGAGCATCTCGTCATGGTGCGGCGGGCTGGACAGCGGCTGCTGCGCGCTGAGCAGCTGGTCCAGCCGCAGGTAGCCGCCGTAGGTCAGGCGTCCCTGCAGGTCGGTGTGGATGCCGGCTTCGAGATCGCGTTGGTTGTTGTCGACGGACATGGGCGGGACCAGATCGGGGGCGGCAAGGGTAGCGCGTTGCCGCCGCGCTGGCAGCCGCCGGGTCCATACCGGAGCGTGCGGTTGGCCGTGGAGCATCGGCCGATCCCGGGCCTGCGCGTGGAACCGTCCAGGCCGTTGTACTGGCGGTCAGCCAGAGGCGTATTCTGATGCTTTGCAGCAACGACTGAATACGTTGTTGTTATTGGCCCCCCACCCGCCGGCAGGGGTAAAACGGGGAATCCCCGTGTTGCGGCGCAGGAAGGCTATTCCGTACGCGTTCCTTAACATGGCGATTCATATCATTTGTAACTTCTCTGTCGAAGGTGCAGTACGCAATGACGGTTGCCGCTGAATTCAAGATCGAATACCTGCAGTACCTGGACACGGACGGCACGCTCGTCCGTGACGACCTGCCCGCGTCGCTGCGCGACCCCAAGGTCCTGGTACCGCTGTTCAAGCAGATGCTGTTCGTACGCACGTTCGACAGCAAATCCATCGCGCTGCAGCGCACCGGCAAGCTGGGCACCTATGCCGCCTGCCTGGGCCATGAAGCCGCGCACGTGGGTATCGGCGCGGCGATGCAGAAGGACGACGTGTTCGCGCCTTCGTACCGCGAGTATGGCGCGATGTTCATGCGTGGCGTGCGCCCGCACGACGTGCTGATGTACTGGGGCGGCGACGAACGCGGCAACGATTACGGCGGCAATGCGGCCAAGGACTTCCCGTTCTGCGTGCCGATCTCCACCCAGTGCCTGCATGCCGCAGGCGCGGCGCTGAAGTTCAAGCTCAACAAGGAACCGCAGATCGCGGTGGCGGTGTGCGGCGACGGCGGCAGCTCCAAGACCGACTTCTACGCAGCACTGAATTCGGCCGGCGCCTACAAGCTCCCGCTGATCCTGTGCATCGTCAACAACGGCTGGGCCATCTCGGTCCCGCGTTCGGCCCAGACCGGTGCCGAAACACTGGCGCAGAAGGGCCTGGCCGGCGGCCTGCACTGCCTGCAGGTGGATGGCAATGACCTCATCGCGGTGCTGGCGGCCATGGAGCAGGCGCGCGAACGTGCGCTGGCCGGCGACGGCGGCACCGTGCTGGAACTGATGACCTACCGCCTGTCCGACCACACCACCGCCGACGACGCGCGCCGCTACCGCGACGACGCCGAAGTGAAGGATGCCTGGCAGCGCGAGCCGATGCTGCGCCTGCGCAAGTACCTGATCAACGCCGGTGTGTGGAGCGAGGACGAGGAAAGCGCCTGGGTCGCCGAGTGCGGCACGCGCGTGGACGAGGAAGTGAACCTGTACCTCAACACGCCGGTGCAGCCGGTCGAGGCCATGTTCGACTTCCTGTATGCCGATCCGCCGCCGGACCTGCTGGCCCAGCGTGCCCAGGCGATCGCCCTGGAGAAGCGCCATGGATGAGATCAAGAACGGCGCGCCCGGCGCGCACACCAACGCCGCCGACAGCGCTGCGGTCGCGCGCGGAGAAGAGAGCATGACCACCACCCCGATCACCCTCATCGAAGCCATCACCCAGGCGCTGGCCTGGGAGCTGGAACACGACCCGTCGGTGCTGGTGCTGGGCGAAGACGTGGGCGTCAACGGCGGCGTGTTCCGCGCCACTGCCGGTCTGCAGCAGCGCTTCGGCTCGGACCGCATCCTCGACACCCCGCTGGATGAAACCACCATCGCCGGCCTGACGATTGGTCTTGCCGCGCAGGGCATGAAGCCGGTGGCCGAAGCCCAGTTCGATGGCTTCATGTACCCGATGGTCGACCATATCGTCTGCCACGCCGCGCGCCTGCGTTACCGCACGCGTGGCCGCCTGCACTGCCCGATGGTGCTGCGCGTGCCGTGGGGCGGTGGCATCCGCGCGCCGGAACACCACAGCGAAGCCAACGAGGCGATCTTCACCAACGTGCCGGGCCTGCGCGTGGTGCTGCCGTCGTCGCCGCAGCGCGCCTACGGCCTGCTGCTGGCCGCGATCCGCGAGCCGGATCCGGTGATCTACATGGAGCCCAAGCGCATCTACCGCCAGTACAAGGAAGTGGTCGTCAACGACGGCGAAGCCTTGCCGCTGGACGTCTGCTTCGTGCTGCGCGACGGCACCGACGTGACCCTGGTGACCTGGGGCGCGCAGGTGAAGGAAGCGCTGGAAGCGGCCGACAAGCTGGCCGGCGAAGGCATCAGTGCCGAAGTCATCGACGTGGCCACGCTGCGTCCGCTGGACTTCGCCACCATCGCCGAATCGGTGGCCAAGACCGGCCGCTGCGTGATCGTGCAGGAGGCCCCGAAGACCGCGGGCTTCGGCGCCGAGATCGCCGCGCGCCTGGCCGAGGAATCGATCTACGACCTGCTGGCGCCGGTCGAACGCGTCACTGGCTACGACACCCACATTCCGCTGTTCCGCCTGGAAATGAAGTACCTGCCGAGCGTTGAGCGGATCGTGGCTGCAGCCAAGCGCGCGGTGGCGGCCGGCTGACATGCGGGCCCGCCTTCTGGGGGCTTACCGCAGCCAGTATCCCAACCCGCTCCGGTTCCACACCGGCCAGATCGTCGAAGTAGGTGTCCGTGACGAGGAATGGCCGGCGTTTGCCTGGGTACGCACCAACGATGGGCGCGCTGGCTGGGCGCCCATCGCTTGGTTGCAGCTGCTGGACGAGGGTCGCGCCGAAGCCCTGTGCGACTACGACGCCCGCGAGCTGGATGTGGAAAGTGGCGAGATGGTGAAGCTTCATCACGAACACGGTGGGTGGTGGTGGTCCGAGCGCGCCAATGGCGCGACGGGCTGGCTGCCGGCCCGCGAACTGGAACTGCTGGAAGAGAACTGCAAATGAGCCAGACCAAGAACTTCAACCTGCCCGACCTGGGCGAAGGCCTGCCGGACGCGACCATCGTCGAGTGGTTCGTCAAGGAAGGCGATGTGATCAAGCTGGACGAGCCGCTGGTCTCGATGGAGACCGCCAAGGCCGTGGTGGAAGTACCCTCGCCGTTCTCCGGCAAGGTGCTGAAGCTGTCCGGCGGCGCCGGCGACATCATCCCGACCGGCTCGGTGCTGGCCAGCTTCGAACTGGACCCGAACCTGCCGCAGCGCGCTGATGGCCAGGACACCGGCCACAGCCATGGTCACGCTGCGCCGGCCGCGCCGGCTGCCGCACCGACCCCGCCGCCGCTGCCGGCTGCGCCGGTCGCCGCGGAACAAGCCAAGCCCTCCGCAGCCGAGCGCGATGACGCCGGTACCGTGGTCGGCGCCATGCAGAGCTCCAATGCTGTGCATGCCGAACAGGCACTGGCCGTCGGTGGCGTCAAGGCCGTGCCGGCCGTGCGTGCGATGGCGCGCAAGCTGGGCGTGGACCTGAGCCGCGTGGCCGCTACCGGCACCGATGGCGCGGTCACCATGGCCGACGTCAAGCAGGCCGCCGCCAACGGCACCGCCAAGCTCGGCGCCGCTCCGGCACCGGTCGCTGCCGCCGCGTATGCCGCGCCGGCCCCGGCGCAGGTGTCTGCCCCGGTGCAGAGCGAAGCGCGCACCCCGCTGTCTGCCGCCGGCAAGCCGATGCGCACCCAGCCGCCGGGCGTGGTCGCCAAGGGCCAGCCGGAACCGCTGAAGGGCGTGCGCCGCAACATGGCCCGCGTGATGGCCGACGCGCACAGCAAGGTCGTGCCGACCACGCTGAACGACGACGCCGACATCCACGCCTGGCTGCCGGGCAACGACGTTACCGCGCGCCTGGTGCGTTCGATCGTGGTCGCCGCGCAGAAGGTGCCGGCGATGAACGCCTGGTTCGACGGCGAAGCGCTGACCCGCACCCTGCACGCGCAGGTGGACATCGGCATCGCCGTGGACACCGACGACGGCCTGTTCGTGCCGGCCCTGCGCAATGCCGACATGCTCGACGCACGCGGCATCCGCGAGGGCGTCAACCGCCTGCGCGAGCAGGTGGAATCGCGTTCGATCGCTGCCTCGGAACTGAGCGGCTACACCATCTCGCTGTCCAACTTCGGGATGTTCGCCGGTCGTTACGCAACCCCGGTCGTGGTGCCGCCGTGCGTGGCCATCGTCGGTGCCGGCCGTGCCCGCCACCAGATGACCCCGGTGATGGGCGGCGTGGAAGCGCACAAGGTGATCCCGCTGTCGGTCACCTTCGACCACCGCGCGGCTACGGGTGGTGAAGCCGCCCGCTTCCTGCGCGCGATGATGGACGACCTGGCGCTGGCCAGCTGATCGGCCACCTGACCGGTAGGTGCCAACCGTTGGTTGGCACATGAACTGGAAAAACGCCGGGCACAGCCCGGCGTTTTTTGTGCCTGCTCCGTCGCGCTCCATCCACGCATGGCGTGGATCTACACAATGCGGGCGATCAATCGCGCGCGACCAAGCCCTCGGCACGGCTGTAGACCCGCAGGCGGTGGCCATCAGGATCTGCCCCGACAAAGGTATGGCCGAACTCCAGCGTCACCGGCGCCTGCAGGATCTCCACACCAAGAGCGCGCCACGCATCGTGCATCTGCTGCACGGCGTCGGGGTTGGCCACCACCATTGCCAGTTCGGCGGCGCCTGCCTGCGCGAACACCGGCGGTTGCACGTCGTCGCGCTGCCACAGGCCCAGTGCGGCGCCATCGCCGAGCAGGAACAGGGCGAAGCCGGGCGACTGCTCGACCGGCGGCTTGCCGAGGATGCCGCTGTAGAAGGTGGCGCTGGCGGCGACGTCGCGCACGTACTGCAGCAGGGTGCTGGGCTTGAACATGGGGAAGCTCCGTTGTTGGGAGCGATCATGGTGGTACGGCCCTGCTGACAGATTCTGTCAGTAGAGTCGACTGCCGGTAGAGTCGACCGTCGGTAGAGTCGACTGTTAGTCGACTGCTCTTCCTTCAATGCGCTTGAAACCCCGCGCTGCGCGCGATAGTCGACTAACAGTCGACTCTACCCCGCCGCCCGCTCCCCGCTGTTGCTCTGGCTACGAACGGTCCAACCAGTCCGGCGCGATGCCCTGCGCCTTCTGCCAGCGCCGCAGCAGGGTGGCGCGCGGCACGCGGTAGCGGTCCTCCAGCACACGCACCTGACGGATGCGATCCAGCCGGAAGTGGCGGAAATCCTCGCGGTGCTCGCACCACGCCGCCAGCATCGGCACCTCATCGAAGTAGCCCAGCGCGAACGGCCAGACGACGCGCACGCTGCGCTGGCCGTGCGCATCCTCGTAAGCGAACTTCAGGCGCTGCTGCGATCCCACGGCTTCGCGCACGGCCTGCAGGCGTGCAGCCGGCACCTTGGCCGCAGCACGCGATGGGCCAACGCGCAGGCCGCTGTCACGCAGGGCCTCGCGGCGCGCCACGGGCAATACGTGCGCGATGCGCGCCAGGGCGTCACGTGCAGCCTCGGCCAGCGCCGGCTCGGTGCGCGCCGCGACCCAACGCAGTCCCAGCACCAGCGCGTCGATCTCGGCCGGTGGCAGGGTCATCGGCGGCAGGGTATCGCTGGGTGCCAGCTGGTAGCCGACGCCGGCCTCGCCACGCAGGTCGGCGCCCTGCTCGCGCAGGGTCTCGATATCGCGGTATAGCGTGCGCAGGCTGATGCCCAGCGCTTCGGCCAGCGCCTGCCCGGCCACCGGCCGTCGATGACGGCGCAGCAGCTGCAGCAGCTGGGTCAGGCGCAGCGCTCGCGACATCAGCCGACCAGCCTGCTCGACGCCACCACGTGCTCGCCCGGCTGCGGGGCCAGCGCAGCCTCGACCAGCGCCCTGGCAATTTCGCTGGCCGGGTTGATCCGCCATGCCCGTGGCAACACCGGCCCCAGTGCACCCAGCACCGTCAGTGCCAGGCGTTCGCCGCGGCGAACCTCGTTGCGCTCGCCACCGATCAGTCCTGGGCGGACCAGGGTCAACGAATTGAAGCCCAGCGCACGCAGATCACGCTCCAGCTCGCCCTTCACCCGGCTGTAGAAGATCGACGACTGTGGGTTGGCGCCGGCTGCGGAATTCAGCACATAGGTCTGCGCCCCCTGTGCTTTTGCCAGGCGTGCGAACGCCAGCGGGTAGTCATGATCGATGCGATGGAAGGCCTCGCGGCTGCCGGCCTGGGCGATGGTGCTGCCCAGTGCGCAGATGACCGCGTCCACGCGCGCCCATTCTGGCGAAGTGGGCAGCGCGTCGAAGGCCAGCACCGGGTTCTCGAGCTTCCCGTGAGTTACACCCAACGGACGGCGAGTGGGCGCCACCACGGCGCTGCAGCGCGGGTCGTCCAGCAGCCTGGACAGGGTCAGCCCACCGACCAGGCCGGTCGCCCCCAGCAACATCACGCGCATCAGCACCTCCACTGCGGCATCCTGTCGCCCATCCTAGCCGTTCAAGCCGTCGGCGGCCGCGCCGATATGCTGGAACCAGTCCCTGCCAGCCCCAGGATTCGCTCCATGACGGACCAGCCCGACCACCGCCCTGCCTCCGGTACCGCCCTTGGGCCGCCGGCACGCGTGCGCGCGGTGGTGGACGATGGGCTGGGTGACCGCGTGGTGCTGCAGGGCGGCGGTGGCGTGGCCCTGCAGCAGCTGTTCTCAGGCGCCGACGCGCCGGAACCGCTGCTGGCGGCGTTCGCCAACGGCATGGCCACCCTGCCGGGCGAGCTGGGCGACATGGGCGACCGCCTGCAGTCGGCACAGGCCAGCGCCGATTGGCCGCGCTATGGGCGCGCGATGCGGCAGCTGATCGACAAGTACATCCGCACCATCGAACAGCATTCCCCAGACGGGCAGCCGGAAAGCCTGCGCCTGTCCGAGCAGCTGCGGCTGCTGCTGGGCGGTGCGGTGGTGGCCCTGCTGCAGCACGACCCGGACCTGCGCGAACAGGCGCAGGCCCTGGCCACGCGCCTCCGCCAGTGGCAGCCGGGTACCGCACTGGAGCCGATCGAACAAGGAGTGCGCGAACTCGGCCACCAGGTCGGTGTGCGTGCCGAGAGCTGGCAGGAGCAGCAGGCGCTGCTGCTGGAGCTGTTCGCGCTGCTGCTGGAGAACGTCAGCGAGCTGCTGGATGACCGCAGCTGGCTGCAGGGCCAGATCGCGGCAGTACGCCAGCTGCTGGACGGGCCGTTGGAAGCGGAAGCGGTCGAGCGCACCCGCGCCGAGTTGCGCGAAGTGATCTACAAGCAGGGCCTGCTGCGCCAGGGCATTGATGATTCGAAGGCCGCGATGCGCGGACTGATGGGCGAGTTCATCGAACGCATGGATGGCATGGCCACCAGCACCGGTGAATACCACGACCGCATCGGCAGCTACGCCCTGCAGCTGCGCGAGGCACGCAGCATCGCCGACCTCAACCAGCTGCTGCAGGAGGTGATGCGCGATACCGGCAAGGTGCAGCAGCAGGCCGCGCAGGCCCGCGATCACCTGGCCAGCGCGCGGCAGGAAGTGGAACGCGCAGAGCAGCGCATTGCCGAGCTGGAGCAGGAACTGCGTGCTGCCGGTGACCTGGCGCGTATCGATCCGCTGACCCAGGCACTGAACCGCCGCGGCCTGGACGAACTGCTCCAGCGTGAACTGGCGCGTGCCATGCGCAACAACTCGCCGCTGGGCGTGGCGGTGATCGATCTGGATGATTTCCACCTGACCAACGAGGCGCACGGTCACGCTGGTGGCGATGCGTTGCTGCAGCACCTGGTGGCCGTGTGCAAGCTGCTGCTGCGCGCCACCGACGGCATCGCACGGTTGGGCGGCGACGAGTTCGTTCTGGTACTGCCGGAAACCCAGGGCGCCGACAGCATGGCCACCGTGCAGCGCCTGCAACGTTCACTGTCGCACCGCGTGCTGACCGTGCAGGACCGGCGCGTGCCGGTGCATTTCAGCGCCGGGCTGGCGCAATGGCAACCCGGTGACGATACCGAGACCCTGCTGCGCCGCGCCGATGACGCGCTGTATGCGGCCAAGCGGCAAGGCAAGAACCGGGTGCAGGCGGGCTGATGATCCAGCGTGCAGACGGTGTAGCGCCCGAGCCCATGCTCGGGCGGCGGCGCGCAGCGCCGTAGAGCAGCCGAGCGTGGGCTAGGCTCTACAGATCATTTCCCGCGCAGCTTCTGGAACCCGGTCACCGCCGCCAGCACGATGGCGCCGGCGATGATGCCGACCACCATGTTGGCCGCAGCACTGATCAGCCAGCCCCACTGCCCTTCACCGCCCAGCGCCTGCACCGCGTGGTGCAGCGCCGGCACGTTGTGCACCAGGATGCCGCCGCCGACCAGGAACATGGCGATGGTGCCAGCCACCGACAGGAACTTCATCAGCCACGGCGCCGAGGCCACCAGGCCGCGACCGAAGGCGGCCAAAGCCCCACCCTTGCGCGACAGGTACAGGCCGACGTCATCAAGCTTCACGATGCCCGCCACCAGCCCATAGACGAAGACCGTCATTGCCAGTGCAACCACGGCCAGCGTGACCAGCTGGTTGGTGAACGGTGCGGTGGCGACCACCCCCAGCGTCAGCACGATGATCTCGGCCGAAAGGATGAAGTCGGTGCGGATCGCGCCCTTCACCTTGTCCTTCTCCCACGCCACCATGTCCACCTGCGTATCGGCCAGCGCCTTGCGCCGTTCGGCCTGATGCTCGGCGTCGTCCTCAGCTGAGTGCAGGAAGCGGTGCGCCAGCTTCTCCACGCCTTCAAAACAGAGGAAGGCACCACCGATCATCATCAGCGGCACGATCAGCGGCACGTTCCAGCCGCGGCTGCGCAGCCAGGCCTCCAGGGCGCTGATCGCCAGTGCTGCCGGTACCAGGATCACCTTGTTGACCAGCGAGCCCTTGGCCACCGCCCACACCACCGGCAGTTCACGGTTGGCGTTGACTCCGGTCACCTGCTGCGCGTTCAGCGCCAGGTCGTCGCCCAGCACGCCGGCGGTTTTCTTCGCCGCGACCTTGGTCAGGACCGAGACATCGTCGAGGAGGGTGGCGATATCGTCGAGCAGGGCGAACAGGCTGGCACCGGCCATGGGAAGTCCAGAGAGGGAATGAGCGGATTCTGACCGATCCGGTGTGGACTGCGGAAGACGTCGGATTCACCGCGTGCCCACCGCCCCCCGGCGACACTGCGGAATCCGGACATTGCCGGCCCGTGGCCGGCGCTACCTGTCTTCGTCGCATGGGAGTTCCGCTTGAGCAATCCGCCCACCGCCAATGGCAATCCTCCGCTGGTCAAAGGCATGAACCGGCGCAGCCAGATCCTGCGCCTGCTGATGCGCTATCGCCATTCAGGGGTGTTCTCGGGAATGAACCTGGATGCCGCGGGCAATCCGGCCGACGTACCGGCAGATGGCAACCCGGAACAGTTCGTCAGCGATCTGGAAGCGCTGGGCCCGACCTTCGTCAAGCTGGGCCAGATGCTGTCCACGCGCCCGGACATGGTGCCGGTAGAGTTCGCCACGGCGCTGGAGCGCATGCAGGAAAAGGTAGCGCCGATTCCCGTCGAGCGCATCCACGCCATCATCGAGCAGGAGCTGGGCGTAGGGGTGAACAAACTGTTTGCCGCGTTCGACCCCGAGCCGCTGGGCTGCGCATCGATCGCGCAGGTGCATCGGGCCGTGCTGCACGACGGAAGCCAGGTGGCGGTGAAGGTGCAGAAGCCTGAAGTGGCCGCACAACTTCGCTCGGACCTGGAGGCGCTGCGCAGCTTCGCGCTGGCCGCCGACCACCTGACCCAGGTGGGCCGCCGCGTGCGCCTGCGCGACTGGCTCAACGAGTTCGCCAAGACCCTGATGCAGGAGCTGGACTACCACGCCGAGGCCGAGAACCTGGCCCGTTTCGGCCGGCATCTGAAGCCGTTCCGCCGCCTGTGGATTCCGCAGCCGCTGTGGGACTACAGCAGCCAGCGCGTGCTGACCATGGAACTGGCCACCGGCGTGCGCGTGGATGCGATTCCCGATGTGCGCCGCACCGAACAATCGATGGACCCGCTGGCGGCGGCGCTGATCCGCGGCTACCTGGACCAGATCTTCGTGCACGGCGAGATCCACGCCGACCCGCACCCCGGCAACCTGCGGGTGATGCCCGATGGACGGCTGGCGATCTTCGACCTGGGCATGGTTGCGCACATGCCGCCGCGCCTGCGCGAGCGCTTGCTGAAGATCCTGT
This sequence comes from Stenotrophomonas maltophilia group sp. LNF247, assembly GCF_054083135.1. NCBI lineage: Bacteria > Pseudomonadati > Pseudomonadota > Gammaproteobacteria > Lysobacterales > Lysobacteraceae > Stenotrophomonas > Stenotrophomonas maltophilia group sp. LNF247. The sequence continues at coordinate 3,193 of NZ_JBSRQL010000010.1, read as the reverse complement.
TCGCAGCGGTCGATGGCCGTGGCGAGGAAGTGGCTGACGACCTGATCAGCATCAGCACGCGGCTGGAGGCGTTCGACGAGGAACGTTATCTGCGCGAGACCGGCCAGTTGATCGCGCGTTACGCCGCCAGCGGCACGTTCTCCGAAGGCCGCGTGGTGCTGGACATGGTGCGCATCGCCACCGCCTGCGGCCTGCGCACGCCGCCGGAACTGAGCCTGCTCGGCAAGGCCCTGCTCAACCTGGAAACCGTGTGCCGGCTGCTGGCGCCAGAGCTGGACACGCGCCGCATCGTCGAGCGCCAGCTGCAGCATGTGATGCGTGCGCGCCTGAAAAAATCACTGTCCGCAGCCAACATCGCCAGCGAGGCGATGGAGCTGCAGCAGCTGCTGCGCGATGGGCCGCGCAAGCTGTCGGACATCATGGCGCTGCTGGCCGAGAACCGTCTGCAGATGAAGGTGACGGGCCTGGAAGAATCGCGGCTGATGGAGAACCTGCAGAAGATCGCCAACCGCGTGGCGGCCGGCATCATCAGCGCGGCATTGATCATGGCCGCCGCGATGATGATGAAGATCGACACCGGCTGGCACCTGTTCGGCTATCCGCTCATCGCCCTGATTCTGTTGTTCATCGGCGTGGTGCTCGGCCTTGGCATCGTAACCAGTGCATTGCTGTTCGACCGTCGTGCGCGGGCACGCGAAGAACGCGGGCATCGCTAGCGAATCGGGGAAAAACACGTATTCATGCGGTTTTTAATGTAATCCAACGAAGCCTTTCACGCTTGTTTTACCTTCTGAGCGCGATTGCGCGCGCGTCATTTCAACAAACATTTCAGTCAGGTTCGTGCATGCACTATCGGGTCATCGGCCTGTCACATGCATGTGCTTGCGGCAGCGCCGGTCGGATGGACACGCGTCGGTACGACGTCCATCACCACCACCCCGTCACTGCCGAAGCTGCCTATGCTCTGGATACTGCTGCTGTCGTTGTTGCTGCTGTGCTGGTTGTTCCTCGCGTCCGAGAAATGGGTGTGGTGGAAGGCCAGTGCGTTCTCGCTGCTGCTGCTCATGCTCAGCGCATGGTGGCTGATCGACAAGCTGTCCGGTGATGGGCTCAACGCTGCCACCCTTTACCACCTCGGCGCCGACATGGAAGGCGCCGGTGTCTCCGACTTCAAGGGCTACATCGCCGGCTTCATCGTGCTGGCGCTGGTCTCGCTGCTGCCGCTGTTCGCCACGCGGGTGAAGCGCTGGCGCCGGCCCGGCCACGGTGGCGCGCTGTTCGCGGGCTTCGCGGCCGTGTGGGTGGCCACGATCATGATCAGCCCGCTGGCCCGCGACGGCCAACGCCTGTACCAGCAGCTGCGCCCGGTCGACTTCTCCCGCATCGCCCCCGAGTATCAAGTACCGACGCAGCCCTTGCAGCGCCCACGCAACATCGTCTGGATCTACGGCGAGAGCCTGGAGCGCACCTACCTGGACGAGAACGTGTTCCCAGGCCTGATGCCCAATCTCAACCGCCTGGCCACGAAGTCGCTGGACGTGCGCGGCCTTGCCTCGGCCGAAGGCAGCGGCTGGACCATCGCCGGTCTGGTGTCGTCGATGTGCGGCGTGCCGCTGACCACCTCGCAGGGCGATGAAAACAGCATGGACCGGATGGGCAGCTTCCTGCCCAAGGCAGTGTGCCTGGGCGACTACCTGAAGCAGCAGGGCTATACCAACCATTACCTGGGCGGAGCCAACGGCCAGTTCGCCGGCAAGGGCCAGTTCCTGGCCAGCCACGGTTTTGACGAAGTGCATGACCTCGCCTGGTTCAAGCAGCAGAAAAAGATCGGTCGCATCCACTACTCGGCCTGGGGCGTGCACGACGACGTGCTGCTGGATACCGCCTACCAGCGCTTCGAACAGCTCTCGCGCGCCGGCTCGCCGTTCATGCTCACCACGCTCACCATGGACACCCACCACCCGGCGGGCCACCTGCCGGTGTCGTGCAAGGGCGAGCGCTACCAGAGCCAGTACGGCAACATCAACATGCTCAACGCGCTCAAATGCAGTGACCGGCTGATCTCGCAGCTGGTCGAACGCATCCAGGCCAGCCCGTACGGCAAGGACACGCTGATCGTGATCGCCTCCGACCACCTGGCGATGCCCAACGATCTGACCCACATCCTGACCCGGCAGAAGCGCGAGAACCTGCTGCTGTTCCTGGGCGATGGCATTACGCCGCAGCAGCTCAGCGCCGACGCCGGCACCACGCTGGATTCGGGTGCGACTCTGCTCAGCCTGCTGGACCCGAACCTGAAGACGATGGGCTTCGGCCGTTCACTGATCGACCCGCAACGCGCGCCCAGCGCCAGTGTGGCCGCGCGACGCGACCAGGGTCGCGACTACCCGCAGTATCTGGCGTTCGCCCGTTCGCTGTGGCTGGGTGAACCTACGCGTGAACTGAAGATCGACGGCGACGACCAGGTGGTGGTCGGCCTGCAGCACGTGCAGCCACCGGTGCTGCTCGAGTACGACAAGGACTGGGGTTTGAAGTCGGTCTACCTGGAGAACACCTCGCGCCAGTTCGATGACGCGGATCCGGACAACACGCTGGCCTATGTTGATCGCTGCACCGCGTTCGAGGACGGCTCGGCCGACGGCGACTGGTGTGCGCTGCTGGTCAACCGCGACAACGGCATCAAGCTGTACCGCGACAACGACCTGCGTGCCGGCATCGCCGTGGATGCGCCGCTGGATGCGTTCCAGGGACCGCGACCGAGCGTGCGCCAGGCGCACATGATCACCCAGAAGGGCCGCCGTACCCGTGCCGGCCAGTACATGTTGCAGCTGGTGGCGAGCACGCGCCCGGATCGCGGCTTCTGGATCGAAGCAGTGTCGTCGCAGCGCAAGGTGGTGCTGGCCCAGCAGTGGGTGCAGCCCGATGCCGACGGCAAGATCAACGTGACGTTCGGGCTGGACCACGAAGTGGATGATCTGGAGATCCGCGCGTGGTTGAACCATGCCGAGAAGTTGGCGGTGGATACGTTCGCACTGGTGCCGTCGCGCAGCCGACCGCGAGGGTAGGGTTCTTTGCAGGGCTGCGCCCTGCACCCGCTACAAACCGGGGCAACGGCAACAGCAACAGCGTGCATTCCGTGGGATGGCGGGGCGGTGTCGGAGTGCGGGGACGCCGTAAATCCGTCCCTGGAGGA